>DATEIF010000813.1:0-4907 GCA_035279205.1 Vineibacter sp. | reverse complement strand
CAACTACATCGAGCTGATGGCGGCGCCCGATCGGGCCAGGCTGCCGGCGGTGATGGCGCGCACGCTCGCGGGCGAGGCGGGCATCAAGTCGATGGTGCTCTCGGCGGCCGATGCGCATGCGGCACAAGCCGCGTTCGTGGCCCAGGGTTTCGCGGTCGATCCGCCGGCCCATGTGAAGCGCGAATGGCCGATCGGGCCGGGCGAGTCGGTCTTTCCTGAGTTCGACGTCCTGCTGCCGGTCGACGCGCCGCTGGTCTTCAACTGCTGCCGCTATTTCAATCTCGAGCTCTACCTGCGGCCCGACTGGCTGGAGCACGCCAACAGCGCGCGCTGCCTGCGCTCGGTCCTCGCGGTCGCTGCCGAACCACAGCGCGTTGCGGCCACCTTCGCCGGTGTCTTCGGTCGACTCGCCTCCGGCAGCGCCGATATCGCCCGGGTGTCGCCAGGCGCGGTCGATCTCGTCCTGATGACCCCGGCGGCATTGCATGAGCGCTACGGCCTTGATGTGTCGGTCCCGGATCACGGCGCGCGTTATGTCGGCTACGTGGTCGAGGTCGCGTCGCTGGATCGGCTGACGGCTTGTCTTGCCCAGGGACACGTGGAACAACGATCCCTCGGCGCGGCGGTGTGTGTCGGACCCGACGTCGGGCTCGGCAACCTCATCGTCTTTGAAGCGGGATCGTCGTGACGGCAGAGGCGGACGGGATTGGCAAGAAGGATGGATCGACATCGCGCGACAAGCGCAGGCGGGGAGCCATCGTTGCGCTTGAACCCGACAAGGACGTGCAAGGCATCCAGTCGGTCGAAACCGGTTTCTCCGTGCTCGATGTGCTGGTCGATGCCGATGGCCCGCTGACCCTGGGCGATGTGGCGCGTGGCGCCGGATTATCGCTCAGCCAGGCACGCCGCTACCTGGTCAGCCTCACGCGCTGTGGCATCGCGATCCAGGATGCCGAGTCCGGCCGCTATGATCTCGGCTCGCGCGCGCTGCGCATCGGGCTGGCGGCGCTCGGGCGGGTCGACGCTGTCGATCTCGCTGCCGCGGCGCTGAAGGAGCTCGTCGCCGGCATCCACGAAGGCGGCACATTGGCGGTGTGGGGCGACCAGGGCCCGACCATCGTGCGCTGGTTTCGCGGCGGCGGGATCGGTGTCACGTCGCTGGGCCTGGGCACCATCTTTCCGCTCTTCACGTCGGCGACCGGACGCGTGTTTCTGACCTATCTGCCGCCGGAGAATACCCGCGCCCAGCTGAGCCGCGAGTTGGGCGCCGAGGCGCTTGCCTCGCCGCAAACCCGCAAGGCGATCGAAGAGGTGCGGGCCGACGTGCGCGCCAAGGGCTTCGCCTGGCTGAAGGGCCATTTCGTGAAGGATGTGCGCGGTGCCGGCGCGCCGATCTTCGATTCCCAGGGCGAGCTGGTCGCCGTCGTGGGCATTGCCGGCCCGGATCGCGATGCCTCGGTGCAGGCGTTGGTCGAGGCCGCCGCCGGTGTCTCGCGGCAACTCGGTTACGAGAGTGAACCCCGCAAACCGCAACCGGCAGCCAAGCGCCGCTAGCATTTGACCCACAACCAGCACGATCGTACTCCTGTCGTCCCCGGGAGCGCGGGCGTCCCGCCCGCTCATGAGCGGGCCAGAGGCCCGCGCTCCCAGGAAGCCAGATTTGCGATTTGCGTGACGAATTCCTTGAGGTCTCCATGTCGACTGCCGCGCTGAAGAATGAACCCAAGATCGACGCCGACGAGGTCCTCGACGGCATCCTGGAGTGGGTGTCGATCGAAAGCCCGACGCATGATGCATCGGCTGTGAACGGTGTGGTCAGCAAGGTCGAAGGCCAGTTCCGCGATCTCGGCCTGAAGGTCGAGCGCACGCCTGGCCGCGATGGCTTCGGCGATATCCTGGAATGCCGCACGCCGTGGGGCGGCGAGGGGCCGGGCATCCTGGTGCTGGCGCATCTCGACACGGTGCATCCGATCGGCACCATCGGCCGCGAGCTGAAGATCCGCCGCGAGGGCGACAGCGTCTTCGGTCCCGGCATCTACGACATGAAGGCCGGCGGCTACATCGCCTACTACGCGCTGCGTCACCTGGTCCGGCAAGGCAAGAAAAGCAAGTTGCCGGTGACGTTCCTGTTCATCCCCGAGGAGGAGGTCGGCAGCCCGACCTCACGGGATCGCATCGAGAGCGCCGCCAAGGGACACAAGTACTGCCTGGTGATGGAGCCAGGCCGTGACGGCGATCGCGTCGTGACGTCGCGCAAGGGCGTCGGCCGCTTCGTGCTCACGGTCAAGGGCAAGGCCGCGCACGCCGGTGCCAAGCACGAGGACGGCCGCAGCGCCATTCTGGAGATGGCGCGCCAGATCGTGCGCATCGAGGCGATGACAGACTACGGCCGCGGCATCACCGTCAATGTCGGCCTGGTGCAGGGCGGTACCGGCGTGAACGTCGTGCCGGCCGAGGCCACCGCCGAGATCGACCTGCGCGTGCCCGACGCGGCCCTGGCCGACGAAATGACCGCGACCATCCTGGGCCTGAAGGCGATCGGCGAGGACGTCGAGGTCGCGGTCGAGGGTGGCATGAACCGGCCGCCGTATCGCAAGGATGCGGGCATTGCGTCCTTGTTCGAAAAGGCGCAGGCGATCTACCGCGAGATCGGCAAGGAGCTGAAGGACGTGCCGCTCACCGGCGGCGGCAGCGACGGCAATTTCACCGCTGCGCTGGGCATTCCCACGCTCGACGGCCTGGGCGCCGACGGCAAGGGCGCCCACGCCGCCTACGAGCAGATCTATTACTCATCGCTGATGCCCCGCACCTACCTCTGCGCCCGCCTGCTGGAAACGCTGGAGTAGTGATCTCCTCTCCCGCAAGCGGGAGAGGAAGGGGCCGGCGTGCGCAGCACGATGGGAAGGTGAGGGCCTAAGGTCGCGATGCCTCGTGTGTAGTCCCTCACCCGTCGGGCGCTGCGCGCCCGCCGACCTCTCCCGCTTGCGGGAGAGGTGAAGATATCTACCCCCCACCCAGCAGCTCCCGCAGCGACACTACGAACGCCGCCGGTGCCTCCTGTGGCACGTTGTGGCCGATGCGCGGGAGCACACGGCGCTGGTAGGGTCCGGTGAAGTGCTTGTCGTGATGCTCCGACTGCTCGGCCGGGCCGACGCCGTCATGGCCGCCGTGCAGCACGATGGTCGGCACGCCGATCGTCGGCTGCCGTGCCAGCCGCGCCTCGATGTCGTCCAGCGCCGGATCGCCCGGCGCGTAGCCGTAACGGTGGCGGTAGGACTGGATCACCACATCGACGAAATCGGGATTGTCGAACGACGCCGCGCTCTTCTCGAACGTGGCCTCGTCGAAGCGCCATTCCGGCGACCACAGGCGCCACAACAGGCGGCACACATCACGCCGGTTCTGGGTCAGGCCGGCACGGCCGCGCTCGGTATGGAAATAGTACTGGTACCAGTAGCGGTGTTCCTGCTCGGCCGGCGCCGGTGCCGCCGAGGCGGCGATGTTCTGGATGTTGTAGCCGGTGCAGCTCAGCAGGCCCTGTACGCGCTCGGGCCACAGCGCCGCCACGATGCAGGCGGCGCGGCCGCCCCAGTCGTAGCCGGCCAGCACCGCGCTCTTGATGTCGAGCGCGTCCATGAAGCCCAGCAGGTCGTGGCCCAGCGCCGCCTGCTGGCCCGACCGCGGCGTGTCGGCGGACAGGAACCGCGTGGCGCCGTATCCGCGCAGCGCGGGCACCAGCACCCGCCTGCCGTCGGCCGCCAGCGGCGGCGCCACGTCGTCGTAGGCATGCACGTCATAGGGAAAGCCGTGCAGCAGGATCACCGGGGCGCCGTCAGGCGGGCCATGCTCCTCGTAGGCGATGTCCAGGACATCGGTGCGGATGGTGCGTTGGATCATGGCGTGCAGCATAGCGCCGCGCCGGACGCGTTGACAGGCTCCAGCTCTGCGCTCACGCTAAGGGCATCATGCTCGCCAAGCCGACCGATTACCTGACTGCCGACGAGATTCGCGTGCTGCGGCGAAAATCGGACGTCGTGGGCGCGCTGCTTGTCCTGCACGCCTGGGGACTGATCTTCGGCGCCATGGCGCTGTTCGTGTGGTGGCCGAATCCGCTCACATTCCTGCTGGCGGTGATGGTGATTGGCACGCGCCAGCTGGGCATGGCGATCCTCATGCACGACGCTGCACACGGCCTGCTGTTCGACAACCGCCGCCTCAACGATTGGGCTGGCGTCTGGCTGTGCGGTGCGCCAGTGGGTGCCAGCATGGCGCTCTATCGGCCGTATCATCTGACACATCACCGCCACACCCAGCAGGCCGAGGACCCGGATCTCGGCCTGTCGGCGCCGTTTCCGATCACGCGCGCCAGCTTGCGGCGCAAGATCGTGCGCGATCTGGCCGGCCAGACCGCCTACCAGCGCCGCGGTGAGCAGATCCGCCGCGCCATGGGGCCGCGCACCGAGCCGGTGATGGTCCGGCTCGCCAGCCTGCTGCGCCAAGAGCGCGATTTCTTCATCACCAACGTCGTGCTCTTTGCCGGCCTGGCGCTGGCCGGCTACTGGTGGCTCTATCCGTCGCTGTGGCTGTTGCCGCTGGCGACCTGGTATCAACTGGTGAGCCGCATCCGTAACATCGCCGAGCACGCTGTCGTGCCCGATAACGATGATCCGCTGCGCAACACGCGCACGACGTACGCCAACCCGATCGAGCGGCTGTTCGTGGCGCCCTATTGGGTGAACTACCACCTCGAGCACCACATGTTCCTATTCGTGCCGTGCTGGCGCCTGACCGCCGCCCATCGCCTGCTGTTGGCCAAGGGCTACGGTCCCCGGATGGAATTGCGGCGTGGCTATCGCGCAGTGCTGCGTCGCGCCACCGCCAAGCTGATCGACGGCCCGCGTGATGTC
>DATEIF010000812.1:0-2840 GCA_035279205.1 Vineibacter sp. | reverse complement strand
AACGGTGCCGTTCCTGATCATGCTGGCCTGCTTCCTGCTGCGGCCCAAGGGGCTGTTCGGCAAATGATGGGGACTCTCTCCTACCTGATGTTCTTCGCCACCGTGGCGTCGATCTTCGCGATCGCCACCCTGGGGCTTAACCTGCAATGGGGTTTCTCCGGCCAATTCAACGCCGGCGTGGTGGGCTTCATGGCGATCGGTGCCTACACCTACGCCGCGCTGACGGCGCCGGCACAGCACGAGCATGTCGGCGGCCTGGGCTGGCCGGTGATCGCAGCACTCGCTGCCGCGATGGTCGTGACTGTCCTGGTGGCGCTGGCCATCGGCCGGCTCACCATCCGGCTGCGCACCGACTACCTGGCGCTGGCGACCTTCGGCATCGCCGCCGCCATCAACCACCTGGCGCTGAACCTGGAGGGTGTCACGGGCGGCGGCCGCGGCATTGCCGGCATCGCCAAGCCCTTCGCCGACCTGCCGCCGTTCTGGTTCGGGCTTGCCTTCCTGGCACTGGTCGCCGTCGTGCTGGCGCTCATCTACCTGATGCTGGAGCGGCTGGTGCGCTCGCCCTGGGGCCGGGCGCTGCGCGCCGTGCGAGAGGACGAGGTCGCGGCGGCGGCGCTCGGCAAGGATGTCGACCGCCTGCGGCTCACCGCGTTCGTGCTGGGCGCCGCGCCGATGGGTCTGGCCGGCGCGCTGTATGCGGCGTTCATCGGCTATGTCAGCCCCTATGATTTCCTGGCGATCGTGACCTTCCAGATCTGGGCGATGCTGATCGTGGGCGGCAGCGGCAACAACGCCGGTGCCGTGCTGGGCGCGTTCGTGGTGTGGGCGTTGTGGAGCATGTCGGGCATCGTGGTCGTGCAGATCGTGCCGACGCAGCTGCAGGTGCAGGGCGGCGCCATTCAGGCCATCCTGATAGGCGTGCTGCTGATCGCCATGCTAGTTTTCCGGCCGCGCGGCCTGATGGGTGAGCGGCTGCATTCATCCCCGCTGCTGCGGGACGATGGGGCGGTGGGCCAACGCTGAAACGGGGGAGACGACAATGAAGACGAGGATCCTGCTGGCACTGGCCAGCGCCCTGACACTGGCACTGGCCAGCGGTGCGGCGCGGGCTCAAAGCGCGCCGCCATGTCCCGTGAAGATCGGTGCCGTGATTTCGCTGACAGGTCCGCAAGGGCCAATCGGCAAGCCTATCGCCGATACCGCCCAGCTGGCGGTCGAGCATGTCAGCGCCGCCGGTGGCATCAAGGGCTGCCCGGTCGAACTGGCGCTGCGCGACGACACCGGCCAGCCGACCCTGGGTGTCGACGCGGCGCGCTATCTGGTCGACGTGCAGAAGGTGCCGGCGATCGTCGGCGTGGTCGGCTCGGGCATCGCCACTGCGATCGTGAGCGCGGTCACCACCGCCGCCAAGGTGCCGATGGTGTCGTGCTGTGCCGTGACGCCGACGCTGACGCGGCTGTCGGAGGAGGGCAAGACCGGCGGCTATTTCTTCCGCACCATCCCGACCAGCCGCGTGTTCGCCGTTGCCCACGCCGTGGCGGCGACCGACCGCGGCTACAAGAACCCGGTGGTGATCTACGTCAACAACGACTTCGGCTCCTCGCTGCTGCGCGACCTCGAGAAGGCGCTGGGCACCCTGGGCGGCAAGATCGCGGGTGCCGTCCCCTACAACGAGAACCAGCCGAGCTATCGCACCGAGGTGAACCAGGCACTGGCGTTGAAGGGCGACGCGCTGGTCCTGATCGCCTTCTCGCAGGACGGTGCCACCATCGCCCGCGAATGGATCTCACTGGGCGGCACGCAGAACCTGGTGCTGCACAACACGCTGCGCTCGACCGACTTCATCAACGCCGTCGGCGCCCGCTTCCTCACCAAGGCCGTCGGCATCGACAACGCGCAGGTCGCCGGTCCTTCGGTCGACGCCTTCAACGCCGGCTACAAGGCCAAGTTCAACCGCGATCCCGTCGGCCCCGGCCTGCACACGGTCTACGACTCGGCCGTGGTGACAGCGCTCGCCATGCAGCAGGCCGCCACATTGGACGGCACCGCCATCCGCGACGCCTTGCGACAGGTGCAGGATCCCGCCGGCGAGACGGTCGTGCCCGGCGTCGAGGGCATCAAGAAGGGCCTTGAGGCGATCAAGGCTGGCCGCAAGGTGCGCTATGTCGGCGCCACCGGGCCGTTCGTGTTCGACAAGAACGGCGACGTCAGCGGCCCGGCGCTGGTGTGGAAGGTCGACGACGGCAAGCTGGTCACCGACAAGGTGATCGACCTGGAGCAGATGACGGCGCTGTTCAAGCGCATCGGCTACTGAGGCACGGCGTATGGTCGAACGGGTCGAGCTCGAACCGGGCTATTCGGTCTCACGGATCATCAAGGGCAACTGGCAGCTCGCCGAGCGCCACGGACAGCCGGTCGAACGCCAGGTCGCGCTCGACGGCATGCGGCGCTTCGTCGAGGCGGGGTTCTATACGTTCGACTGCGCCGACCACTATGTCGGCGTCGAAGAGCTGATCGGCGACTTCCGCAAGGTGAATCCGGTTCTGGCGCAGCGGCTGAAGGTCCATACCAAGGTGGTGCCGGACCGGGACGTGCTGCCGCGCATCACGCGCGCCGACATCGAATTCCTGATCGACCGCGCCCGCGCGCGGCTCGGCATGGAGTGCCTCGACCTGGTGCAGTTCCATTGGTGGGATTACGACATCCCCGGCTACGTCGAGTCGATGGGATGGCTGGACGACATGCGCCGGGAGGGCAAGATCCGCCTGGTCGGCACGACCAACTTCGACGTGAAGCGGCTCGAGGAAATGGTCGATGCCGGCGTCCGCGTGGCGTCC
>DATEIF010000811.1:0-9197 GCA_035279205.1 Vineibacter sp. | reverse complement strand
ATCCTCGATGCGCCGATCGAGTTGCCTGGCGGACCGGGGCAGCCGCCGTGGCGGCCGCAGAACTATGGGGGCGGTGCCGCTGGCGGGCCGATGACGTTGCGCCAGGGTATCGAGCAGTCGCGCAACTTGATGACGATTCGCCTGGCCCGTTCGATCAGCATGGACAAGGTGGCGTCGGTCGCCAAGCAGTTCGGTGTTGATGAAAATCTCAAGCCCTACCTGCCGATGGCGATCGGCGCCGGCGAGACCACCTTGCTGCGCATGACGACGGCCTACGCCATGCTGGCCAACGGTGCACGGCGGATTACGCCCAGCCTGATCGATCGCGTGCAGGATCGCGACGGCCGCACCATCTTCCGCCACGACCCGCGCACCTGCGTCGGCTGCGGTAGCACGACAGCCATGCCGGACAAGATCCCGACCGTGATCGACCAGCGGCAGCCATTCTTCGATCCGGCATCGACCTATCAGATCGTGCACATCATGCAGGGCGTGACGGTGCGCGGCACCGCGGCGCGACTGGCGAAGCTCGGCCGGCCGATCGCCGGCAAGACGGGTACCACCAACGACTCGCGCGACCTCTGGTTCATCGGCGCCACGCCCGAGTACGTGATCGGCGTCTTCGTCGGCTTTGACGATCCCAAGACCCTGGGCGGCCGCGAGACTGGTGGCTCAACGGCGTTGCCCATCTACGAGCGCATCGCCCGGCAACTCTACAAGGACAAGGCGCCGACGCCGTTTCGCATCCCGCCGGGCCTGCGCCTGATGCGGGTGAACCTGGCCGACGGCATGCCGGCCCCCGGCGATCCGTCGGCGATCTGGGAAGTCTTCAAGCCGGGTACCGAGCCTACGGGCTACGACTACTACGTCGTCGACGGCATGACCCGCTTCGTGCCGGGCGGCGGGCGGTCGGGTTCGGAGGAGCCGGTCGATCCCAATGCGATGATGCCGCCGGCCTGGTCCATCGACCCATCGGCGGACGCGGGCGATCCGACGCAGCCGTCGAGCGTCATCCCGCCGCCGCCACGGCCATCGCGGCGGCCGACCTTGACGGGTACCGGCGAGACCTACTAAGACGCCGCTCCCTTCAGGGAAGATGAGCATGCGTGCCGAGATCGAAGCGCTGGTCGACGAAATCAAGCAGTCCATGGAACTGCTGAGGAGGCATCTTTGACTTCGATCGCGCCGTCGATCGCCTCGCCGAGCTGAACGCCCGCGCCGAGGATCCCAATCTCTGGAACGATGCCAAGCAGGCGCAGAGCCTGATGCGCGAGCGCGACCGCCTCGACAAGGCGGTCGGGGCCGTGCGGCGCCTGGAAGGCGACACCGCCAGCAATGTCGAGATGATTGCGCTGGCCGAGGCGGAGGGCGATCAATCGCTGGTCGCCGAGGCCGAGGCGGCGATCCGCGCCGTGCGCGACGAGGCGGCGCACATGCGCCTGGAGTCGCTGCTGTCGGGCGAGGCCGACGCCAACAACTGCTACGTCGAAATCAACGCCGGGCAGGGCGGTACCGAGGCCCAGGACTGGGCCGAGATGCTGGCGCGCATGTACATGCGCTGGGCCGAGCAGCACGGCTACAAGGTGACCTACCTCGAGGAGAGCCCGGGCGAGGGCGCCGGCATCAAGTCGTGCGCCATGAAGGTCGACGGGCCCAACGCCTATGGCTGGCTGAAGACCGAAAGCGGCGTTCACCGTCTGGTGCGGATCTCGCCGTTCGACTCCAACGCGCGGCGCCACACCAGCTTCGCCTCGGTCTGGGTCTATCCCGAGGTCAACGACGACATCGAGATCGAGGTCCTCGACAAGGACCTGCGGGTCGATACCTACCGCGCGTCCGGCGCCGGCGGCCAGCACGTCAACAAGACCGACTCGGCGGTGCGCATCACGCACATCCCCAGCGGCATCGCGGTCGCCTGCCAGCAGGAGCGCTCGCAGCACCAGAACCGCGCCAAGGCCATGCAGATGCTGAAGGCGCGGCTCTACGAGGTCGAGCTGCAGAAGCGCGAGGCCGAGCGGCTGGCGCTGGAGGCGGCCAAGACCGACATCGGCTGGGGCCACCAGATCCGTTCCTACGTGCTGCAGCCTTACCAGATGGTGAAGGACCTGCGCACCGGTGTCGAACGCACCGACCCGCAGAAGGTGCTCGACGGCGACCTCGACGGCTTCATGGCCGCGAGCCTGGCTCAGCGCGTGGGCCAGCAGGCCGAAACGGCTGCCTGATCCGGCTTCCTGCTGTCGCCTCGCTGGCCGCTGGCACACCTGTCATCCCGAGCGTAGCGAGCGATGACAGTCGCGACTCACCTTCCGCCAATAGCCGGTACTAGGCAGACAGCTTCTCGAACGACCGGTCGAGAAGGCCTTTCAGGGCATGCATGTCCTGCCCGCCCAAGGCATCTTCGATATGCTTCTGTGCCTGCTGCCAGAGCCGCACGGCTTCTTGCAATCGGCGAAATCCCTTGTCGGTGATGGTGACGGTGCGGACCCGGCCGTCCGTTGGATCGGCGGCACGGCCGACGAGATCCTGCGCCTCCAGCGGCTGCAGGTTGCGGGTCAGCGTCGTGGGATCCATGCCGACGCGCTCGGCCAGGGCGCCGATCGCCAGGCCCGGCCGTCCGGCCGCGGCGAAGCCGTAGAGCTGAACCAGCAACGTGAACTGATTGGCGGTGAGTCCGGCCGGCGCGAGCCTGTGGTCGTAGATCTGCGTCACCTGGCGCGCCGCGCGGCGCAAGCTGAAGCAGGTACAGCCCACCAGGTGCCGGATGTCGACATCGAGCTTCATGGCGCCGGTTGGCGTCCCGCGGTCCCGGGAAGGCATTGACTCCACCGTTCCTGATGATTTATCTGTATATGCATCCTTTATCCTGAAACGTCAAATCTCTGCGGCATCAATCAAGCACATATACCTGTAATTACAGGTATATGATTTCGTTGGGAGGAGGCAGATGCTCGACATCATCGGGGCGCTCGTCACTGCGGCGATCTACGCAGCCATCATCGGAGTCCTGGTCGGTCTCTCGCCGTTGCCGGGAACGGCAAAACTTCGCGCCTGTGCGATCGCGACGCTGTGGCCCGCGATCATCATCCTGATCGCGGTATTGGGCGGCCTGGCCCCGGGGGCGACCGGACCGGTGCCGGTGCCCGTACTGCTGCTCCTGTCGATGCTCGCCGTGCTGTTCGGGAGCTGGTGGCTGCTGCCGGGTTTCCGCGAGGCGCTTCTTGCCGTGCCGCTCGCGGCCTTGGTCGGCCTGAACGCGACGCGGCTCGTCGGCATCTTCTTTCTCCTGCTGGCCGTCGAGGGGCGTCTCTCAGCGCCGTTTGCACCGTCGGCCGGCTGGGGTGACATTGCGGTCGGCGTGACGGCCATCGCGCTTGCCCTCGCGATGGCGCAGGGCAGCGCGCGGCCGATCTGGCTTGGTGCCTGGAACGTGCTGGGCACGCTCGATCTGTTGAGCGCGGTGTCGCTGGGCGCCCTGTCGGCGCCGGGCACACCGTTTCGCGTCTTCACTGAGGGGCCCGGCACCCAGGCGATCGGTGCGTTGCCGTGGACGCTGATCCCGGCGGCCCTGGTGCCGCTTTTCCTGCTCATCCACTTCACGATCGCGGTGAGGATCCGGTCGATGCAGGGCGCGCCGCACACCCTGGCGGCGATCCGCGGGACCTAGTCGATTCGCTCCAGCTTGGTGATCTCCTGCGGCGGCAGCTCGGCCAGATACAGGTTGCCGTCGCTGTCGCCGCCGACGCCGTGAGCGCCATTGATTGCGCCGCGGCAACGGCCCACGAGCTTGCCGTCGGCCGACAGCAGGGTGATCCGCGGGATCTGGTCGGTGACGAAGACGAGGTCGCGATCGTCGACCCAGATTTTCATCGGGTGATAGAAATCGCCCCAGGCAGCGATGAAACCGCCGTCGCGATCGAAGACCTGAATGCGGTTGTTCTCGCGATCGGCGACCAGGACTCTGCCGTTGCGATCGACCCAGATGGCATGCGGCGTGGTGAACTGGCCGGCATCCTGGCCCGGCTCGCCCCAGGTCTGCCGCAGGCTGCCATCGGCGGCGAAGCGGTGGACGTTCGAGTTGCCGTAGCCGTCGGCGACATAGATCTCGCCGTCATCGGCCATGGCGGCGCTGGTCGGATGATTGAAGGGGGCGCCCAGCGACGGGAAATGGCGTCGTCCCAGCGTCTGGATAAGCGTGCCGTTGCGATCGAAGCGCAGAACCTGGTGGCTGTCGCGATCAGTCACCAGCACCGAGTCGTCGCCGGCGCGTGTCACGTAGTGCGGCTCGCTGACCAGGCCGGCGCCCCAGGCGCCGGCATAGGATCCGTCGCGCTCGAATATCAGTATCGGCAGATCGGTGCCGCGTTGCGCCACATGCACGCGGCCCGCGTGGTCGACCACCAGATCGGAGATGAAACCGAAGCGGATGTCCGGCGGCAGGCGCGCCCACTTGCGTCGCACGGCATAACGGCGATCGCCGAGAACAACGGCGTACGTCTCTTCCGGCATGACACCTCCGTTGAGCAGGGGCGGCAGTGTGACGCCCCCCGCGAACCAAGTTCAAGTTCATGATGGCGGCATCTGCTGGCAGGAAAACAGGAGTCCGTCATGACAAAGGATGCCACCCGTCCGGCGTTCCTTCGCCATTACAGCGACATCGAAGAGGCCACCGGCAGCGGCGATCTGCGGGCCATGCTGGCGCCGTTCGGTCGCCGCCTGGGCCTGCATCGCATTGGTGTCAACCAGGAAACCATAGAGCCCGGCTGCCGCACGTCCGAACCGCACGCACACAGCCACGAGGATGAGCTCGTCTATGTCGTCGACGGGCATCCCGACGTCTGGATCGATGGCGTGCTCCATGCGATGCAGCCGGGCGATGGCGTTGCCTTTCCCGCCGGGACCGGCATTGCGCACTGTCTGATCAACAACAGCGATACGCTCGTGCGATTGCTGATCGTCGGCGACAATCGTGGCGACGACCGGATTGCCTATCCGGTCAACCCAGAATTCCGCGGCCGGCCGGACTACTGGCACGATGCGCCGGTACGACCGCTGGGCTCGCACGATGGGCGGCCGGGATGAACAGGCGTTGCTCTCGGTGCGCGCCGCCTGCTAAGCCGGGACGTCGACCCGTCACCAGGGAGCTGCTCATGGCCACCGGCCTGCCGTCGCGCGAGGACCTGACGATCTGCTTCGCCCACGTCGCCTATCGCATGGCCGAGCGCTTCGCGCTGCGCGGCACCAACATCCGCCATATCGAGGTGCGCACGCTGGAGGATTTCCAGGCGCGCATCCCGGAAGCTGACGTGGTGCTGGTCTCGGGCCTGTGGCGCAACGAGCTACTCAAGCGCGCGCCCAAGCTGAAGCTCATTCAGTCGATCTCGGCCGGTGTCGACCAGTACGACAAGGATGCGCTGAAAGCGGCGGGTGTACGGCTGGCCAGCGCCCAGGGCGCCAATGCGCGTGCCGTCTCCGAGCACGCCATCACGCTGATCCTCGCCATGGCGCGCCAGATCCATTTTGGGCGCGACAACCAGCACAACCGCCATTGGCGCGGCATGATCGGCGATCTGTCGCAGCGCGAGGATGAACTGGGCGGCAAGACCCTGGTGATCGTCGGCCTGGGCCGCATCGGCGGGCGGTTGGCGCAGCTCGCCAAGGCCTTCGACATGCACGTGATCGGCACGCGGCGCGACGTGTCGGCCGGCAAGGGCGCCGCCGACGAGGTGGTGGCGGACAGCCAGCTGTCGGAGGTGCTGCCGCGCGCCGACTTCGTTGCATTGACCTGCCCGCTGACGCCGCAGACCGAGCGGCTGATCGATGCCAAGGCTTTGGCGGCGATGAAGCGCTCGGCGTTTCTGATCAATGTCGCCCGCGGCCGCTGTGTCGACGAGCCGGCCCTGATCGCGGCGCTGAACGGCGGCGCCATTGCCGGCGCTGCGCTGGATTGCACCGTCGAGGAACCGCTGCCGCAGGATTCACCGCTGTGGGCAATGCCCAATGTGCTGGTGACGCCGCATACCGCCGGCGAGACGCGCCGCTACGAGGACAACGTGCTCGACCTGCTGCAGGAGAATCTCGACCGGCTGTGGCGCGGCGAGACGACGCTGAAGAACCAGGTCGTCTAGGAGGTGGCGATGAAGCTCGAAGGGAAGGTTGTCGCTGTCACGGGCGCTTTCGGCCAGTTGGGCCAGGCCGTCGTCGCGGAGATGGTGCGGCAGGGAGCCAAGGTGGCGTTGCTGGACATCGCCGAGGGCAAGGCGCCCGAGGGTTCGGCGGCCTGGAAGGTGAACCTCACCTCATTGGCCGATGTAAAGGCAGCGCTTGACGGCGTCGCGCAGCGCTTCGGCGGGATCGATGCGCTGGTGAATGTCGCCGGCGGCTTCCGATGGCAGACGCTGGAAGGGAGCGCCGATCTCGGCGAGTGGAGCGCACTGTTCGAGATCAACGTCCTGACCTGCGTCACCGCCAGCAAGAGCGTGCTGCCGCATCTGCAGAAGCGCGGCGGCGGGCGCATCGTGAACATCGGCGCGATGGGTGCTGCCAAGGGTTCCACCGGCATGGGTGCCTACGCAGCATCCAAGGCCGCGGTTGCCCGCTTTACCGAGGCGCTCGCGGACGAGCTCAAGCTCAAGAACATCACGGTGAACGCCGTTCTGCCGAGCATCATCGACACGCCGCAGAACCGCCAGGACATGCCCGATGCCGACGTCGATCGCTGGGTCAAACCGACGGAGATCGCTCGGGTTATCGGCTTTCTGTTGTCGGACTCGGCGTCGGCGGTGACCGGCGCGCTGTTGCCGGTGAGCGGCAAGACGTAACGGGCGAAGGAAGGTCAGTCTCGACTGTCATCCCGAGCGCAGCGAGGGATCTCATGCGAACGGCGCACCAAGCGTTGCTCGCAGGAGATCCCTCGCTGCGCTCGGGATGACAGGTGTGTCAGCGACCAGCGATTCCAGGTCCTAGGCCGGCGTCGCGCTCTGCAGCTCCGCGCGCACGCCGGCGGCGGAGTGGGCGAGCAGCTGGCGCGCGGCGGCTTCGGCAGCGTCGGCATCGCCCAGCCGGATTGCCGTTTCGATGCGGCGCCAATCGAGGGCTGACTCGCGGCGGCGCTCGGCGCGCAGGAAGCTGGTGGCGCGCCCGCGGATCAGGCGCCATGTGCTCATGCTGGAGAGGTTCTCGTAGAGCGTCGGCAGGCGGTGGTTGCCGCTGGCGCCGACCAGCAGCGTCTGCGCGGCGACCGATCGTTCGGAGAAGGATTGCGGGTCGGCCGCGGGGTCGTCGGCGAGTGCTTCCATTTCCGCCACGAGGTCGGCCAGCGCCTGGCGCGGGGCCTGCGGATCGAGCGCCCAGCGCCGCGCCGCGATCGCCAGCAGCGCGGCGCGGATCTCGTAGAGATCGAACACATCCTCCTTGGCAAACGGTGCAACCCGAGCCCCGAACCGCGGGATCTGCTCGACGTACCCCCGCTTGGCCAACGCAATCAGGGCCTCGCGCACGGTGGCGCGGCTGACGGCGTGCTGTTGGGCCAGGGCCAGCTCCTTGAGCCGGTGACCGGGTCCGATCCGGCCCGCCATGATCTCGCCGAGGATCCGCTCGGCCAGCTGCTCGGGTAGCGATTTCGCAGCTTTGCCAAGGGGTAAGGCGTCGTCAACGGTCGGGCTGGTGGCGATCACGGTCATCGGAGGGCGGCAATTACGGGGCGGCAGACTGGCAGACCCGCCCGCCAGCGTCCAATCGAATATTGTCAGACACCCGACAATCGGGTAAATCTGAGGCGAGATGGAGGAAACGAATGGCTGCATTCGACATCAAACCGCTGGGATATGCGCTGGGCGCCCAGGTCACGGGCATCGACCTGCGCCGTCCGCTCGATGCAGCGATGCGCACGGCCATCAACGACGCCTGGCTGCGGCATCTGGTGCTGGTGTTTCCGGACCAGGACCTGTCGACGACGGAGCAGATCGCGTTTTCGCGCCATTTCGGCGAGCTGGACGATCACGCCTTCCAGCCGCGCTACACCCATCCCGACCATCGCGAGATCCTGCTCGTCACCAACAAGCAGATCGGCGGCAAGCCGTCGGACACGCGCAACACCGGCCGCAACTGGCACACCGACCTGACGTTCACGGCGCGTCCGGCCAAGGGCGCGCTGCTGCTGTGTCGCGAGAAGCCCCCGGTCGGCGGCGACACCATGTGGGCCAACGCATATCTCGCCTACGAGACGCTGACGCCGCGCATGCAGCACTTCATCGATGACCTCGAAGCCATCCACGACGCGTCACTGGTCAAGGGCCTCGAGCAGCGCGACCCCGAGAAGGTCGCCGAGATGAAGCGGCTCAATCCGCCGGTGGTGCATCCGCTGGTGCGGGTGCACCCGGAAACCGGGCGCAAGTCGTTGCTCGCCGGCCAGCGCATCCGCGGCATCATCGGCCTGTCGGATGCGGAGAGCACGGCGGTGCTGAATTTCCTGAACGAGCACGCCCAGTCGCCGGAGTTCGTCTATCGCCATCGCTGGAGCGTGAACGACCTGGTGATGTGGGACAATCGCTGCACGCAGCATATTGCCTTGCCCGATTTCGATCAGACCCAGCCGCGCCTCATGCTGCGCTGCTCGCTCAAAGGCGACGCGACCGGCCGCATCCTGGAGCAAGGCGCACCGACGATCAGCGACCGCGAGGCGCTGATGCAGTCGCTTGCCGCCGTCGCGTGAGGAGCAGGGCATGATCACACGACGCCGACTGACCCAAGGCCTGGCCATCGCGGCGCCGGCCGCCGTGGGCGCGCGGCTTGCCCGCGCAACGCCGTCATTTCCCACCAAGCAGGTCCGTATCATCGCGCCCTTTGCGCCGGGTGCGGCGACGGATACCTGCGCGCGCATCGTGGCGCAGCGTCTTGGCGAGCGCTGGGGCAAGCCTGTCATCGTCGAGAACCGAATCGGCGCCAGCGGCACGATCGGCGCCGCGGCCGTGGCTCGTGCCGAGCCCGATGGGCACACGCTGCTGCTGGGGACGATCGGCACCAATGCCACCAACGCCAGCCTTATTGCCAATATGCCCTACGACACGCTCAACGACTTCGCGCCGATTACGCTGTTCGCGGTCGTGTCGATGTTGGTCGTCGTGCACCCCAGCCAGCCGATCCACTCCATCGCCGATCTCGTGGCGCTGGCACGCAAGGCGCCGGGTGGCCTGAACTGC
>DATEIF010000810.1:0-5557 GCA_035279205.1 Vineibacter sp. | reverse complement strand
ATGGTCGCCGCGAAGTCGATCGTCGGCTCGCCGGCGTGGACGCCGAACCGGCCGGCCTGGCGTACGCCCTGCGCCGCATGCGCGGCGGCGATCAGCGACTTGGAGGGCACGCAGCCGTAGTAGAGGCAGTCGCCCCCCAGCTTGTCGCGCTCGATCAGCGCCACCTTGAGGCCGAGCTGCGCCGCACCGGCTGCCAGCGACAGCCCGGCCGAGCCGGCGCCGATCACGCAGATGTCGAACGCTTGTCGGGTCGTCACCGACGGGCCTCGCGCGACGTCTTCCAGCGGTCATACAACATCGGCACCAGCGACAGGCCGGCCAGAGCCAGCAGCGGCAGCAGGATCTGCGGTTCGAACACCAACTTCAGATCGGGTGTTTCGTTGCGGTCAAGCACGCCGCCCAGACCGGCGCCGACACTACAGTAGACGGCGGTACCCGGGATGATTCCCAGAAACGTCGTCAGCGCATAGGTACGCAACGGCACTTTGAACACCGCCGGCGCGATGTTGACCAGCCAGAACGGGAAGACCGGCACCAGCCGCAGAAACAGCAGATAGCTCATCGCGTTGCGCCGGAAGCCGGCTTCCATGCGCCCCAGGAACGAGTCGGCGCGGGCGCGCAGCAGATCGCCAAGCGCGCTGCGGGCGGCCAGAAACACGGCGATGGCCCCCATCGTGGCGCCCAAGACGGTGAGCGTGGTCCCGGTCACGGCGCCAAACAGCCAGCCGCCCAACAGGGTCGCCAGCGACGCGAGCGGCAGCGAGAAGGCCACGAGAACCGTGTATGTCGCGACATACAGCAGGACGGCCAGGACATAGTGATCGCCGACCCAGGCCGTCAGCGCAGCGCGATGGTGCCGCAGGGCCTCGAACGTCAGAACTCGGTGCAGACCGGTGGCAAAAAACAGGACCAACCCGGCCGCCAATACCGCGAGCGGCACCCACCGGCGCCATCGGGGGAGCGCCGCACGCCGTGCGTCATCGGTGTCGCGCGCCGTCATGGTCTTCGTGTCGCACCCCCTGGGCCGGACGCGGTGCCCTGCCCCTGGCCACCGCCATCAACCGGTTATAGGCACTCTCGTCGCTCGCGTGCGATTCACGCCGCGGTGAGCCACCCGTTCGGCGGTCGCTGCTCCGTTGACTTCCCGGCCGCCGCCCCGTATAGCCTGCGCCACTTTCGACCGCCCCTGCGGCCTGTCGCCGGCCCACCGGCGTCGGGAAGCGTTCCGGGCGGTTGTCGCTTTTTTTGCCGGTACGCCTCTGGTGCGACCGCACGAACAGGGAGTTGCGCTGTGAAACGCACTTACCAGCCGAGCAAACTGGTGCGCAAGCGCCGTCATGGCTTCCGCAGCCGCATGGCCACGGTCGGCGGCCGCGCCGTGATCGCCAACCGCCGGGCCAAGGGCCGCAAGCGGCTGTCGGCATAAGCCGCCGCGCGGGACTGGTCCCGCGCGATGTGCTCCTGACCCGCTTCCGCCGACGGCCGCAACATGCCGGCCGAACCACAACCGTCATCACCCAAGCCTGACCTGCCGGCCCGGCCTTGCGGCGAGCGCCGTCGTCTGGGCCGCCTGCCGCAACGTGCCGATTTCCTGCGCCTGCAGTCGGCCGGCCGCAAGCAGGTGACCCCGGCCTTCATCCTGCAGGCAGCCGCCCGCCCCGCTGGCGCACCGCCAGGCAAGGATCCTCGCGTCGGGTTCACCGTCACCAAGAAAATCGGCAATGCGGTCATCCGCAACCGGGTGCGGCGCCGGTTGCGCGCGCTGGCGCGCGAGATCCTGGTGCCGAGCGCGCGCCATGACCTTGATTACGTCCTGATTGGCCGCCATGACGCCGTGCGCCGCGACTACGCCGCCATGGCTGACGACATGCGGCGGGCGTTGCGGCGGCTGAAGGCCGACACGGCGGAGGGCGTGGCATGACGGCGCCGCGGCAGTGGCTTACGGGCGCAGCCACCCTGCTGCTGCGTGGCTTCATTCGGGCCTACCAGCTGGTGCCGGCCTATTTCTTCCGCGGCGTCTGCCGGTTCGAGCCGAGCTGCTCGCGCTATGGCGCCGAGGCCGTGACCGTGCACGGACCGGTCAAGGGCAGCTGGCTCACCATCCGGCGCATTTGCCGCTGTCATCCCTGGGGTGGTCTGGGCTATGACCCGGTGCCGCCTGCCAGCGCGTCCGGCCGGTTGCCCACCGCACCGCCGCGCACGCCGCGCCCCCTCGAGTTCTGACGGATCGTCGCTATGGATCAGCGCAACCTCATACTCGCCATCGCCCTGTCGATCG
Source organism: Vineibacter sp. (assembly GCA_035279205.1). Classification (GTDB taxonomy): domain Bacteria; phylum Pseudomonadota; class Alphaproteobacteria; order Reyranellales; family Reyranellaceae; genus Vineibacter. Next base: position 3,279 of record DATEIF010000810.1, on the reverse strand, counting down.
CGATCATCCTGGGATGGCAGGCGCTGTTCACGCCCAAGCCACCGCCGCCAGGGTCGCAGCCGCCGCAGCAGCAATCACAGCCGCAGCAGCCGTCCCCCGGCACGCCGGGCGTACCCGCGCCGTCGGGTCCGGCTGGCGCACCGCAGGCCCCCGCCGCCACGCGCGAGGAGGCCCTGAAGGACTCGCCGCGCGTCGCCGTCGCGACACCGCAGATCGAGGGCTCGATCGCGCTGCGCGGCGCGCGCATCGACGACGTGCTGCTGGCCAAGCACCGCACATCGGTCGAAAAGGACAGTCCGCTGGTGACCCTGCTGTCGCCGGAACGTTCGGCCAACGGCTACTACGTGCGTTTCGCCTGGTCCGTCGTGCAGGGCGATGCCACCAAGCTGCCCGGTCCCGACACGCTGTGGACCGCGGACAAGACGACGTTGGGGGCCGACCAGACGCTGACGCTGAGCTGGGACAATGGCGAAGGAGTTCTCTTCCGCCAGAAGATCACCCTCGATCGCGATTTCATGTTCACGGTGGCGTTGTCGGTCGAGAACAAGTCCGACAAGACGCTCACGCTCTATCCGCTGGGCTTGATCACGCGCCTGGGCGAACCCAAGACCGAAGGCATCTATCTGCTGCACGAGGGCCCGTACGGCGTCTATGACGACGTGCTGAAGGAGTTCTCGTGGTCGGAGTTCAAGGACGGCAAGAAGCAGACACTCCAGACGACCGGCGGCTGGCTCGGCTTCACCGACAAATACTGGATGGTGACCCTGATCCCGGATCAGAAGACCCGCGTCGCCACCGATATCAGCCAGATCACGGAAGGCGGCAAGAAATACCAGGCGTTCTTCCGCAACGATGCCCCCGTCACGGTGGCGCCCGGCGCCGGCAACGAGACGACGGCGCGGTTGTTCGCCGGCGCCAAGATCGTGAGCCTGATCGACCGCTATCGCGAATCGCTCGGCATCGCGCGCTTCGACCTCACGATCGACTGGGGCTGGTTCTGGTTCCTGACCAAGCCGTTGTTCTGGCTGCTCGACCACCTGTTCGGCCTGATCGGTAATTTCGGCGTCTCGATCCTGGTGCTCACCGTGCTGGTCAAGGCGGCGTTCTTCCCGCTGGCCAACAAGTCCTACGAGTCGATGACCAAGATGAAGGCGCTGCAGCCCGAGATGGAGAAGCTGCGCACGCGCTTTGCCGAAGACAAGATGGCGATGAACCAGGAGCTGATGAAGCTCTACAAGCGCGAGAAGGTGAATCCCGCCGCCGGCTGCCTGCCGGTGCTGCTGCAGATCCCGGTGTTCTTTGCGCTCTACAAGGTGCTCTACACCACCATCGAGATGCGCCATCAGCCGTTCTTCGGCTGGATCAAGGATCTCGCGGCACCCGATCCGCTCACCATCCTCACCGGTTTCGGCCTGTTCCACTGGCAGGTGCCGGAGCTGCTGCATGTGTTCAACATCGGCATCTGGCCGCTGATCATGGGCGTCACGATGTATCTGCAGCAGATGCTGAACCCGCAACCGGCCGATCCGGTGCAGGCACGCATCTTCCAGTTCCTGCCCATCATGTTCACCTTCATGCTGGGGCAGTTCGCGGCCGGCCTGGTGATCTACTGGGCCTGGAACAACACGCTGTCGATGGCCCAGCAATACGCCATCATGCGCCGGCTGGGCGTGCCGGTTTCCTTCGGCGCCAAGGCCCCGGCACCGGCCACGACCCCGGCGCCCGCCACGGCGACGCCGAGCGGCAAGACCACCAACACCAAGACCAAGAATTCCAAGAAGTAGCGGTCCCCAGAGGCGCCAGGGCGAGCATCGCAGGGCATGATCACGCTGGCAGAGATCGCACGCGGCGTCGGCGGCGCGATGCGGCTGATGAAGGGCGACCTCTCCGGCCTCGCCCTGCTCGATCGCAGCCGCGAGGGCTTCTGGCGTTCGTTCCGGCCGGCTGTGCTGCTGGCGCCGCTCTATGCCTTCTACCTGATGATGATCTACGACGGCGCGACAACCTCGTCGTCGGACCTGCGCATAATCCTCGCCGAGGGGCTGCGCTACGTCATCGACTGGACGCTGTTTCCGGTGGTGCTGCTGGAGCTCAGCCGCCTGATGGGCCGCGCGCCACGCTACATCAGCAGCGTGGTGGCGTTGAACTGGGCCAACGTCCCGTTCCTGATCGGCGCGGTGGCGTTGTCGGCCGCGGCGCGGCTCACGGCACCCGACCTGGTCGGTGGCGTCGAGCTCGCCGTGTTGGCGGCCACGCTGGTGCTGGTGACTCGCATCCTGCGCTTTACGCTGGACCTGCCCTGGATCCCGGCCATCGCGCTCGCAGCGCTCAATCTCTGGCTCGGCCTGATGCTAGGCCTGATCATCAACGGCATCATCGGCTTCAAGTTTGCCGACGGCGGCGTCTGAAGGCGCATCGTAGCGCACATCCGTCAGATAGAGCCCGTCGGGCGGCGCGGTGGGTCCAGCGCGCTCGCGGTTGACCGCCGCCAATGCCGTCGTCACGTCGTCGGGTGTCCACTTGCCCTCGCCGACCAGCCGCAGCGTGCCGACCATGATGCGCACCTGGTTGTGCAGGAACGAGCGCGCCGCCGCTTCGATGCGGATCTCCTCGCCCACGCGCATCACATCAAGACGATCGAGCGTCTTGACCGGGCTTGCCGCCTGGCACGCGGCCGAGCGGAAGCTGGTGAAATCATGCCGACCCAACAGGCGCTCGGCGCCCCGCGCCATGGCCGCCGCATCGAGCGGCACCGGAACCAGCCAGACGCGGCCGGCATCGAGCGCCAGCCTGGCCCGCCGGTTGACGATGCGGTAGAGGTAGCGCCGCCCCGTGGCCGAGAAGCGTGCGTGGAAATCCGCCGCCACCGCCTCGGCTGCCACCACGGCCACCGGATGCGGCTTGAGGTGGTAGTTCAGCGCGTCGCGCACGACATCGGCGCGCGTGTCCTTGGCGATGTCGACATGCGCGACCTGCCCCCAGGCATGCACGCCCGCGTCGGTGCGCCCGGCCGCCTGCACAAGGGTTCGCTCGCCGCAGAAGCCGAACACGGCATCCTCGACCGCCTGCTGCACCGACAGCCCGTTGTCCTGCCGCTGCCAGCCGACAAACGGCCCGCCGTCGTATTCCAGCGTGAGCTTGTAGCGCGTCATGGGACGGCGAAGAGAGAATAGCTCACGGCGCGACGATCACACGCTGGGGTCGCGCCACTCTGTGGCGCGTCATACGCTGTTTCACGCGAAGACGCGCGACGGAGTCGCGCGCCCCAGCGTGTGATCT
>DATEIF010000809.1:0-29528 GCA_035279205.1 Vineibacter sp. | reverse complement strand
AAGAAGATGCCGCCGACGACGATGGCGATCACCTGCCACGCCAACCAGGCGCCGACGAACGCGTTGTGCATCAGAAACGGCGCCAGCGTAGTTCCTGCCGGTGGCGCGATCAGGACGACCACGACCGTCGCGACGAGGCCGGCCGCGCCGGCCGGCAGCGCACTGACACGGCCGCTGGCCAGCAGCGCCATGACCAGCAGCAGCGGTGCCACCGCGAAAAGAACAGGCATGCATGCTCCCGTTCAAAGGGCCGGCACGCTGGCACAGGTTCTCCCCCGACACGAAGCACAAAGTCAGCGCCGGTCCATCCTGTCGGGGCGCAATGGAAGTGACCGATGGTCATCAATGGCATACACGCGCCTTGATTCACCTCATGCGTGTCGCGATGCCAGACGACGCTCGACGTCGTCACCCACGCGCGGGAACAACACCGGTGGTACCCGGAAGCGGCGTCCAGCCGCGATGGCCCGCAGCGCCGGCTCGCCGCCCGCCGGCCATGAGGGGCATGCGACCTCTTCATCCAGAGCCTGCAGAACGCGCGATGCGGCATCGGGGATGAAAGGCCAGGCCACGATAGCGGCAGTCCGTACGAGATTGATCACTGTCCTGACGACAACGGCGGCACGCGTCCGGTCGGTCTTGATCAGCGACCAAGGTGCCGTTTCGGCGAGATAGACGTTCGCCAACCGCCAGATCGCGCGCGTGCCCTGCGCCGCCTGACGGAAGCTGAGCGCGTCGTGATGGGCACGCAGCTGGCGCAAGCCGTCATCGAGATCGCTCGCCAGTTGATGCTCGCGTGGTCCGGCTGCGCCCGTGTCTGGAACCGTCGCATCGAACGCCGCATGGGCAAAGGCCAGGCAGCGGTTCACCAGGTTACCGAACGTATCAGCGAGGTCCTTGTTGACCCCCTCGCGGAACCGCGCTGCGGTGAAGTCGACATCGGCATTCTCCGGCGCATTGGCGGCCAACCACCAGCGCCAGTAGTCGGCGGGCAGCAGCGCCAACGCTGCGTCGGCGAAGATGCCGCGACCTTGGCTGGTCGAGAATTTGCCGCCTTCGTAGGCCAACCAGTTGAAGCCCTTGATGTAGTCGGGCAATTTCAACGGCAGGCCAGATCCGATCACGGTGGCGGGAAAGCCGATGGTGTGGAACGGCACGTTGTCCTTGCCGAGGAACTGAACGTAACGGACCGCGCGCCCGCCTTTCCACCACGCGCGCCAATCACGCTCGGGAGCTGCGTCGGCCCATTCGATGGCCGCGGCGATGTAGCCGATCGGCGCATCGAACCAGACGTAGAACACCTTGTCCTCGAAACCGGACCGCGGCACTGGTACGCCCCATGACAGATCGCGCGTGATGCTGCGATCTTTCAGTCCTTCGTCGAGCCATTTCAGGCCGATCGATCGGACCAGCAGCGGCCAGTCCCGCTGGGCCTCGATCCACGACCGCAGGCGCGCCACCAGCGCCGACTGGCGCAGGAACAGATGCCGTGACTCGCGGAATTCAATGTCGGTGGCGCCCGAGATCGCCGAGCGCGGCGCAATCAGCTCGTGCGGATCGAGCACCCGGGTGCATGCTTCGCACTGATCGCCACGGGCGCCCTCGCTGCCGCAGTGGGGACAGGTGCCGACGACATAGCGATCCGGCAGGAAGCGGCCATCGGCCGGCGAATAGGCCTGACGGATGGTGTGCTCAGCGATGAGCCCGGCCGCGTCGAGATGGCGGAACAGCGTCTGGGTGAAGGCGTGATTGGCTTGCCCCGACGTGCGAGAGAAATGGTCGAACGAAAAGCCGAAGCGCCGGTAGATGTCGGCCTGGACCGCATGCTGGTGCGCACAGTAGTCGGCAACGTCGACTCCGGCGGCATACGCAGCCAGTTCGGCCGGCGTGCCATGCTCGTCGGTGCCGCACAGGAACAGAACCTCGTGGCCAACCTGACGGCAGAAGCGGGCATGGATATCGGCCGGCAGCAACGAGCCGGCGAGATTGCCCAGATGCTTGACGCCGTTGATGTACGGCAATGCGCTGGTGATCAGAACCTTGGTCATCGACCCCTCCGCTCGTGTCCATGCGGACATGAAAAAACCCTTCGCGAGGAAGGGCCGGAGGTGTCGGGAACGCTATCGCCCGCGCATCACCATGCCGTCCCGACCTCATGGAGGACGGGACGCATTCGCCGTACGGCGCAGCCAAGGAGACGGGCGTCGGTCATGGCCGCCTTATGCAGCGAAGGGCCGCACCGGTCAACCGGCCGCGCCGTGGCGCAGGCGGCGGACGCCGCGCCAAAGCAGCAGGCCCAGCAGCCACACCACGAAGCCGAGGATCGGCATGACGATGATCCCGGTCACGGCCGCCTCGGCGCGCTCCGCCGGCGGCGTGGTGAGTTGCAGCAGCGGTGCGCCCGGCGCCGACATCAGACCGAAGCGCTGCGCCGTCTCGGCAACGCCGGGCCGGTAGCGCTCTTCGTCGGCGGCATTCAGGCGCTGTGTGGCGCGGACGGGGTGGGACAGGGCCCAGCGACACCAGTCGGCATCGCCGCCGCTGCACACGCGCCACGCCGGCACCGGCATACCACGTTGCCAATCCGCCGGCACCAGCGGTGCCATGGCGTAGTGCAGTTCCTGCCCACTGGGCCTGCGGGTGGTCCATGCCACCTCGAACTCGGTGGCAACCCGAACATCGGCGAAGATCAAGACTTGGGCGTCGGTGCGTTTGGGCGCGTCGGCGACGGCGATTTCAGCCACCGTCACCCGTCTGGCCGTCTTGAGATCATCCGTGCCACCAACCGCCAGGGCCGCGGGCAGCAGGGCCGTGAACGTCGCGCCGAGGATCGAGAGGATTCCGGCACGATAACCCAGCGACAGGCCGGCCAGTGACAGCACCGCCAGGGCACTCATGCCCAGGCCGTACGATACGAAGCCCAGCGCTGAGGGAATGACGCTCATCACCATGAAGACGCCGAAGCCCAGGGCGATCGCCGACAGCAGGGGCAGCACCGTCTTCTCGCCCGGCGGCTGGTGCAGGATCTGCTGGATCGAGGTACCGATCGACGTCATGGCGTAAGTGCCTGCCCCGTGACAGGAGAATTCTGGTTTAGCCCGCGAGCAGGCTACGGCCGTCGTTGAGCAGGATGGCGACGACCTCGCATGCCAGCGTGTCGAAGCTGTCGTCGATATTGTCGTTGGCGGCTTGCAGTGTAACCCGGTCGTCCGTCTCGATTTCGACTGTCAGTGCGTTGGTGCGATTGCGGCTCATCATAAGGCTCCCCGGAAAATCCGGCGGCAGGTCCCGTACTGCCGCCTGAGAGCAATTTCCATGAACCGCGTATCGCCCCGATGTCGTGCCTCGTGCCGCTCTGTATTGTGAGTATTGCAGCTACAGTTTCCCGACCGGCGGCGAGGGTTGCACCGTCCCGGTCCAGCCGCCGCCCAGGGCCTGATAGAGGCCGACCAGGGCGTTGATGTGGGCGAGTTGCGACTGCGCCAACGCGTCCTCGGACTGCAGCACCGCGCGCTGGGTGTCGAGGACCGTCAGGAAGTCGATGGTGCCGGCGCGGTAGCGCAGCTCGGCCAGACGGTAGGCCTCGCGCGCTTCGGTGCGAGCCTGAAGGTTGAACGCGTATTGCTGGCGGAACTGGTCAACGCCGCTCAGTGCATTGTCGACGTCCCGGAAACTGGAGAGGATCGCCGTGCGATAGGTCTCGATCAGTTCCTCGTACTGGGCCTGCGTCAGCTTCTCCTGCGCCGCAAGGCGGCCTCCTTGGAAGATCGGCGCCGTAAAATTGGCGGCGAGCGTGTAGAGCATACTGGCCGGCGAGAACAGGCTTCCCAGCACCGCGCTGGCGGTGCCGCCGCTGGCGGTCAGTGCGATGTTTGGAAAGCGCGCAGCACGCGCTGACTGGATGTCGAGGTTGGCAGCCCGCAGGTTGGCCTCGGCAGTGCGGATATCGGGCCGTCGCAGCAGCAGGTCCGACGGCATGCCGGAGATGACCTTCGGCAGGGTCAGGCCTTCGAGATTGCGTGCCTGCAACTCGAAGCCCTGCGGATTGCGGCCCAGCAGCAACGCCAGTGCCGCCAGACTCTCACGCTCGGCCTGTACCAGAGCCGGGATGGCGGCGCGTTGCGTTGCCACATCGGCCCGCTGTTGCGCGACCTCGAGATCCGACGTGGTGCCAATGCGGCGCTGCTCCTCGAGCAGCCCCAGCAGTCGCGATGAATTCGCCAGCGAGTTGTTGGCGATGCGTACGCGCTCGCGCAGGGTCAGGATCTGGAAGTAGGTCTGCGCCACGTTGGTGTTGATGGTCAGCGCCACGGTCTCGCGATCGTAGCGGCTGGCTTCGATTCGAACGACCGCGGCCTTGGCCGACGCGTATTCGGCGCCGAACAGGTTGATCTGGTAGCCGGCGTTCGCCCCCAGGCTGTAGGAGTTCGTGATCGTGCGACGGCGGGTGAAGGAGCTCGTCTGTGAGTTGCGCTGCACGCCTCCGTCCAAGCCCACGGTCGGATACAGCGCGGCGCCCGCGACCTTCGCCTGGGCCTCGGCCTGCGCGATGCGCGCAACGGCGGCTTTCAGGTCGCGGTTGCCTTCGGCAGCCGAGACCATCAGGCGATCGAGCTCCGGACTACGGAAGACCTGCCACCACGAGGGGTCGGGCCAGACGCCGGTCCCTTGGTTGCTCCACTGCCAGCGCTCGGGGACATCGATCTGCTCGGGCTGGTAGTCGGGTCCCAGGATGGAGCAACCGGTCAGCGCACCGGCCAGGGCGATCGGAACAAGGAGGCGACGCATCACGGCACTTACACCATCGGACGGAGAGGGGAGGCTGATTGAGGAAAAATCACTGGAAAATTGAGCGTGGGCATCAGTCCGCGGCCAGGGCCACGACGGGATCGAGGTTGGCCGCCTTGCGTGCCGGGAGATACCCGAACAACAGCCCGGTGGCAAAGGCACAAGCGAACGCCAGGATGACGGGACCGGCGGAGAACACGACCGGCCGGCCGAGCTGGGCAAAACCCCAGGCCGCCCCGAGGCCGGCAACGACACCGATCAGCCCGCCAATGGCGCAGACCACCAATGCCTCGGTATTGAACTGCAACAGGATGTTGAATCGGCGTGCCCCGGTGGCCATGCGGATGCCGATCTCCCGCGTGCGCTCGGTGACGCTGACCAGCATGATGTTCATCACGCCGATGCCACCAACCAGCAGCGAGATGGCTGCGATCGAGCCCAGCAGGATCGTGAGCGTATTCTGGGTCTCGGTCGCCGCCTCGAGGATCGAGGCCATGTTGCGGATCTGGAAATCCTCGGCCTTGTGGCGCGCGATCAGCAGCTGCCGGATGGCCTCCTGGGTGTCGTCGATCTTGCTGACATCATCGACCTGTACGGTGATCGAGCGCACGTAGCGCTGACCGAACAGCCGCAAGGCGCCGGTCGAGATCGGCGTGAAGACAATGTCGTCCTGGTCGGCACCGGACGGCGAGGCACCCTTGGCGCTCATCACGCCGATCACCTGGAACGGCACGTTGTTCACCAGCACGAACGTGCCGACCGGATCGAAGCCTTCGGGGTAGAGCGCCCGCACCACGGTCTGGCCGAGCGCGACCACGGGTGCGTAGCTCTTGACGTCGGACTCGCTGAAGAAGGTACCGCCGGCCACTGGCCAGTCGCGGGCCTGCGGGAAGAACTGCGTTGTCCCGTTGGCCTGGGTAACGTAGTCGCGGCTCTGGTAGCGCAGTGTGACCTGGCCAGGATACTCAGGCACGGCGACCGACACATTAGGCAGGTCATCGATGGCGTCGGCATCGGCTGCAACCAGGGTCGCCGTGAGCGCCCCGGCCATGCGGATGTTGGGGGCGCCGGGCCGGATCAGCAGCAGGTCGGTGCCCATGGCCGTGATCCGGTTCAACACCTGCTGCTTGGCGCCATCGCCGATCGCCAGCATGGCCACCACAGACGCCACGCCGATGATGATGCCCAACAACGTCAGCAACGTGCGCATCAGGTTGGCGCGCAACGATCGCAGCGCCATCTTGGCGGCTTCGACCGTATCGGGAATCACGGTCGAGCCTTGTGCGACCTGGCGCTGGAGCGCGTCGGCGGCCTCGGCCCGTGATGGCGTCCCACCACGATCGGCGACGACATGGCCGTCCTTGATCTCGATGATGCGCCGAGCCTGCGCGGCGACGTCGGGGTCGTGCGTGATCAGCAGCACGGTGTGGCCGGCGGCGTTGAGGTCGTGCAGCAGGCGCATCACCTCCTCGCCGCTCTTGCTGTCGAGCGCACCGGTCGGCTCGTCGGCCAGGATCACCGAACCGCCGTTCATCAGGGCACGGGCAATCGATACCCGCTGCTGCTGGCCGCCCGAGAGCTGACTGGGCCGATGGTCGAGACGCTCGCCCAGCCCCAACGTGGTCAGCAGCTCACGGGCACGCTGCACGCGCCTGGTATGCGGCAGACCGGCATAGATTGCCGGCACCTCGACATTCTCCGTTGCCGTGGCGGCCGCCAGCAGATTGTATTGCTGAAAGATGAATCCGAAGGCCTCGCGACGCAGCAGTGCGCGGCGATCGGAATCCAGGTTGGCGACCTCCTCGCCGGCAAAGCGGTAGCTGCCCGATGTCGGCCGATCGAGCAGGCCGATCAGGTTCATCAGCGTCGACTTGCCTGAACCCGAGGCGCCCATGATGGCGACGAACTCGCCGGCATGGATATCGATCGAGATGCCGTGCAACACCTCGGTCGCAACATCACCACGCACATAGGTCTTGGTGATATCGCGCAACTCGATCAGCGGCGCGCGCGCCACCGCGGCGCCCACCGTCGGATCGGCCGAGTCGATCGCTACCGCTTCATTCATTGAAGCGGCCGCTCATAGTCGCGGACCTCGCGTATTGCCGGGCTTGGCGGCAGGCTTGCCGGCGGGCGGCGCGCTGTCGCCAATGACCACCTCGTCGCCCGGGTTGAGGCCGGACTTCACTTCGGCAACGACGCGGTTTATGACGCCGACCTCGATGGTGCGCTCGACGAGCCGTCCGCCATCGACCACGCGCACGCGGTACATCTTCTTGCCGTCGGCGGCGGTCTGGCCGCGCGCCGGCCGCAACGCCGTCACCGGCACCAGAGGCACCTGCTTGGCTGCCGCGACGACGAAAAAGACCTGAGCACTCATCTGCGGCAGCAGGTCGCCCTCGGGGTTCTCAACCTCGAACAACGAGGAGTAGAGCACGACGTTGTTGACGACCTCCGGCGTCGGCAGGATCTGCCGCAACTTGCCGAAGCGCTTGCGCTCGGGCTGGCCGAGCGTGGTGAAGTAGGCCGGCATGCCGATCTTCAGCCGCGGCACATCGGCTTCCGATACCTGCGTCCATACGGTCATGGGATCGAGGTCGGCGATGCGCAGGATGATCGGCGCCTGCTGGTTGGCATTCAGCGTCTGGCCTTGCTTGGCGGTAATGTTGACGATGGTGCCCGACATCGGGGCGAAGATCTTCGTGTAGTTGAGGTTGGCGCGGTCGCCGTTCAAGGTCGACTCGGTCTGCTGGATCTGCGCTTCGATCATGCTGATCTGCGCCGCCGCGATCTTGACGTTGGCGTCGGCGATATCATGCGCGTCCTGGCTGGTGGCCTTGGAGGCCAGCAGCTCCTTCTGGCGTTTGAGCTGCTGATCGGCCAACAGCTTCTGCGCCAGCTTGTCGGCGAGTTGCGCCCGCAGGCTCTGCAGCTGGGCTTCGTCGGCGCTGACCTTGGCCTGATAGACGGTAGGGTCAATCTGGGCCAGCTGCTGGCCCTTCTCCACCTTGGCGCCGAAATCGACCATGATCTTCTGCAGCTGGCCCGAGACCTGGGTGCCGACATCGACATATTCGCGCGGCTGCAGGGTGCCGACGGCCGACACCGTATCCTCGATATCGCCGACGGACACCTTCTGGGTCAGCGGCGCTCCGGGCGATCCCTTGCTGTCGGGCCACAACATCCAGCCACCGAGCACGGCGGCGATAACGATGGGCAGGCCGATCAGGGCGAACGTGGCACGGCGTGGCATGGTGGGGAGCTGGACTCGGGTCAGGCGCATACAGAGATCATCATCCTGTCGGTACCATGACACCCGTACGCGCGGTGCCTCTCCGACATCCCTGCCGGAACGGCACGGGAACCGACAGCAGGATTGTAACCGTTTACGGCGAAAGCCGGGCATTGCATGCCCCGACCGGCCTGGGGCTGGTCACCGCCATGAAAGCGGCAGTTCATATTTCATTAACAATATCAATATTTTAAATGATGCCCGAGGGTGTGCAGCGCGACCTGGTGGCTGGTTGTTGGTACCGACTCTGACCCATTGGCGGCGACGAACATTGCCTGATGATGACGTTTCCCGCGCGGTTTGAGCCGGTGGCATGGCGGTCTTGCAGTGCCGGCCGCTTTCCCGTATGACCCGGCCCGCGCCCCGATAGCTCAGCGGTAGAGCAACCGCTTCGTAAGCGGTAGGCCGTTGGTTCAAATCCGACTCGGGGCACCATTCTTTCGGCGCGCCATGGCACGTGGCGGCCGGTCGACGATTGTCGCTGCGTACGCCGGCGCCAGTTGAAGCGACCGGCCGGCGGCTCCATGTTTCGTTTCCTGGTATGATCAACCTGACGGATATGCCGCCATTCATTGCTGCGCGTCGATGCGACGCGCGATCTGCATAGGACTGCACCGTGTCTGGTCGCTTCAGCATCGGCGCGCTGGGCAAACGAGCCGGCGCCTTCATCATCGCGGGACTGGGCGCAGCACTGGCGGTACTCATATCGTTTGCGAGCGCGATCTACGAGGCATCGCAGCCCAAGGACCTGGTGCAGGCTGCGGCCGGCCAATCGGTCGACACCGGGCGCTGGACCGTCGTCGCCCGTCGTGCCGAATTCGGCAGGAACGTGCGTGGCGCGCCAGCGTCACAGCAGGATCGCCTCGCCGTCGAACTTGAGCTCACCAACCGGTCAGCGGCGACGAGCCCCGGCTATACACGCCTGCTGGAACTGGAATCACCGCCCGCCGGATTGCAGCGACCGACCTTCTATCTCGCCCGCGACAGCGCCATCGCCTCTGGGCTGCATCCCGACATGCCTGAGCGGGTCATTGCGGTGTGGACGTGGCCCCCGGGCGCACTGCCGCCACAGAAGGTGCGGTTCAAGGTCACCAGCCAGATCTACAAGAAACGCGACAACCTCTATGGCGCACCCGGTTGGTTCGACGGCCCGACCGTGGCAACGCTGGACCTGACGATTGGCGGTCCCGATCCAGTGGCGGGCGCAAAATGATCCGCGTGATCGCCTCCATCTCAGGTCTGGTGCTCGCCGTCGGCATCCTCTACGCCCTGCAGCAGACAAAGCCGGGGTACGCCGACATCACCAAACCGATCGCCGTTCACGGCACGATCGGCGATCGCCTGATGGCCCGTAACTTCGAGCTGACGGCGACGAAGGTCACGCTGGCCCAGCGGATCGTCCTGAGAACGGGGACGAAGGAGCAGGTCTTCGAAACGACCGGCCTGTGGGCTGTCGTCGAGGCCAAGGCGGCGGCACGACATGAAAGCGTCACGGTCATTGCCGCCAGTTGGCGGGGACCCAGCGGATCACGCTATGCGATGAGCCAGCGTTTTTCGACGATGCCGGGCTTGTTGCCATCCGAGCGGCTGGAGCCCGGTCTGCCGCGCAACGTTCTGATGCTGTTCGAGCTTCCCGAGAACCAGGTCAAGGACGCCACGATCCTGGTGTCGCGCACGCCCTTCGCCCCGATCGACAACGAGCTCCACATCAAGGCCAATGTGCCGATCCCCCTGTTCGTGCGCAATGTCGCTCGCGTCACCCGGGGATCGACTGCCGGCGATTGGCGCCTCGAGATCCAATGATGGCGACCTTGATCCCACCGACGCCCAAGGAACGACGCGCGTTCCGGCTGAATGCGCTGGCGCTGCTTGTGGCCGTGCCGCTCGCCGTGGCCGTGGGCTCCTACGAGGATGTCATGGAATGGCGTTCCGCGCAGGAGCTCAACGCCATCGTTGCTGCACCTAACAAGTCAGCCATCTATGCCGGCGCGGAATGGCGGATGGAGCGGGTTCACAGGCTGAACGAGCCGGGCAGCGCCGCACTCGTCGTCATCGTCGAATTCGAGGCGACGGTGAAAGATCCGGCCGCGTTCGCCGCGGCGTGCAACGTGGCGTTGACGGATGCCAGCAAGCGGCGATGGAAGCCGCAACTGTTGACCCCATCCATAGGGCGCAGAGTGCGACCGGAAGCGGCCGAGAGGCCGCGATGCGGCTCGGCTTCGCTCAAGCCGGTCAAGGCGGGTGACACGATCAAGATGGCCGAGTCGTTCCTGACGCCGCCGGACATCGGCGACATCGATCTGATCGTATCGCTGTCCACCGCGCGCCCGACCTATCTGGTGCTCGATTAACCAGGGGGCCGTCACGGTCAGCCGGGCGCGACTGCGTATTTGTCCTCAGCGTCGCGTTTCATACCCGAGGACACGGCGTATTCGAGCACGCCGGCCAGCAGGCAGATCCGCACGGCATCCAGCAGAATGCCACCATCCAGGTCGGCGGGACTGCCTATGAACACCGCGATGGGGCTGGAGAGCACCTGCCACGTTGCCAGGTCCAGCGCACCGATCGCGCGCGTGGCGATCACCCAAAGCCAGGCCCCGCACCAGCCGATGAACTGATAGGCGATCACCAGCGTCAGGATGGGCGCAACGCCGGCGCTCAATATCAGGCGCATGCACCGCCATACCGGCTGATAGCGCTCGCGGTAATCCTTGATGAAATAGCTGATGAAGCCCTCGAGCGACTTGCGCCAGGCTGCTGCCGGTTTTGCCGGATCCGATTTGCCGACGGCGTTCACGTCATACCCGGCAATGATCGCGGCCATCACCAGCCAGATGATCGGCAACAGCGCAAAGAGCGCCAGCGCTTCGACCTGGTCGAGGAAATCCGGGGGCGCGAATTCGACGGGCGTAAATCCGTCGGCGGCCCAGGCCGTGCTCCCCAGCAGCGACCCGCTGATGCTGAGCGTGCCGGCGCCGATGCGCTCGATCAGCTGATCCCTGTACACGCTGAGGCCATACAGGCCGATGAACATCCAGCTCGCATCGGCGGCGACGACCAGAAAGTGCCAGTATGGCGACTTGGCGGTCTTGCTCATGCGCTTGGCGAACCATCGAATAATCCAGCATACGACGATCGAGCCGATCAACCATTGCGACTGCATCACATCGAGGAAATGGGCGCTTTCGCCAAATGGCAGATTTGCCAGGGCAATGCGCGAATACTCCCGCACGACATTCCCCAGGAAACCCCACGCCGCGTAATAGACGAAGAACGGCAGAATCGCCGCTGCCGTCAACGTCAGCAGCGATGAGGCCAGGGGCGAGGAGTCATCGCCGATCGCCGCCGACGCCGGGCGCGCCGAACGCTTCAACGACAACACGCCCGGCAACGCCGGCCGCAACACCGCGAACATCATCACGATCACGGCGAGCTTGGTCAGCACCACCAGCGACAGGATCACCATGCCTGCCAGCGCGTTTTGCAGGCCGGCCTTGACCGCAACCGTGAGAAGAACGTCGCGCAGGACGTATCCAATTGCCCCCAGAAGCAGGAGTTGTGGCCAAAAACGCCACAGCAGGCGCGCCGTCAGCTCGAGCGGCGTCAGGACCATTTCTGCCCGTATCATGCCGTTCTTTTAGGGGGCGGCGGATCGCAACTCAATGTCGAATGACTGTCTTCCCGGGCGCAGCGAGGGATCCGGGACCGGCGCCGAGGTCCCTTAGCTGTGACCGGGATGACAGCAACCAGCGACTAGCGTCCCGGGATCCGCAGGTTGGCGACAGCCGACCCGATGAAGGCTTCCGGCCTGGAGGCCGGCACCCGCAGCCAGTCTTCCCGCTCCTCCACGCAGGGCAGCGCGTGCAGGAACATGTCGCGCCAGGTCGTGACCCCGGCATCATAGGCATTGATCAGGCACCGTTCGAAGTTCAGGTGACGCTCGGTCGTCGTCGCACCGTAGGAGACGGTTGCCGGCGATGCCGACGCCAGGATGATCCGCATCGGGTGTCGGGTCATCGAGCTCGTGATCATGGCCCCACTGTAACAACCCGACAGGATGAGAACCTGCGGGCGGTCACCGCAGGCATCCGTGATGTAGCGATCGAGATCGCGGGCGGTCAGATATTGCTGATCCTTGTCCAGAGCGAGAAAGATGCCGCGCCGACTGGCGTGCGAGGTGATGAAAAAGAGGCAAGCCCCGGTTTGCGGTCCGGCGATGCGCGCGAGAGCCCCGCGAATTTCATCGTGTGTTGTCAGTGCCACCCCCAGGCGGGTGGCGTTCTCCGGCGTCGCCGTCAGGATGCGGATGTTGCGCACGCCAGCGCCCTGCAGGCGCTTGGCCAGATCCGCCGTGGCGAAATCATAGTTTGCCTTGTCGTTATGGCCCGCCACCAGCAAGGCGCCCCATTGCGAGGGGTCGATCGCGGCGATGACCGATGCCTGAGCAATCGACGGCAACGCCTTGAGCGTGTCGGCCGCGACAGGACGAAGCGGCATCGCTCCCAGCATGGTCAGCAACGCGAGCGCACAGCTCAGCAGCTGAAGGGGGCGGCAGCGCCCTGCCGCGCCCACGATCGGGATCCGCATCTGCACTCCCCGGCAGAACCCAGACATGAGGCAGTATGTTCCAGGCTGTCGGGCATCACGAGGTTGAATCGGCGGTGGCATTTTCTTGTCACGCCACGCGCCCGCAGACGACCGCTATCGCCACCCCGTCGTCAGCACCTTATCGACATAGGCCGGCACGATCCGGGTTGCCGGGCCATAGACGTGCTCCTTGAACAAGGAGTGCCCGTCCGACGGCTCGAGGTTCAATTCCGCCGTGTGCGCCCGCGGCACCCGGCGACGGACATGCTCCACGAAGCCGGCCGCCGGATAGACCGTGCCCGAGGTCCCGATCGAGACGAACAGGCTGCAGCGATCGAGGGCGGCATAGATCTCGTCCATCCGCAACGGCATCTCCCCGAACCAGACGACGTGCGGACGCAGCTGACCGCGGGCACCGCAGTGTGGGCACACTGTCTCGACATCCAGCGGCATGTCCGAATCGATGATGGTCTGGCAGACCATGCAGCGGATCTTCCCGGCCTGGCCATGCATGTGCAGCACGTTCTTCGAGCCGGCGCCCTCGTGCAGCAGGTCGATGTTCTGAGTCACGACCAGCACGTCGCCGGGCCACTGGCTTTCCAGCCGGGCCAGCGCGTCGTGCGCGGCATTGGGCCGTATGTTCGCCCCCTGGAACCAGGTGAGGCCCTGATTGTAGAAATCGAGCACCTTGCGCTTGTCGCGATGCCACGCCTCGATGGTGGCCACTTCCTCGATATCGAACTTGGTCCACAGCCCGCCCTCGTCGCGGAAGGTATCGATGCCGGACTCCTTGGAGATCCCGGCACCGGTCAGCACGACGATGCAGCCCTGGCCGACATCCTGATGCATACGCGTTTCTCCCGGTTATGCGCGCAACCATAGCGCGGCGGCGCGGCGCACGTTAGATAGCGGTCGGAATATGCGAGGTAGCCGCATGATCGGTGTTCTGTTCGTTTGCACCGGCAATATCTGCCGTTCGCCCACGGCCGAGGGCGTGTTCCGGACCATGGTCGTGCGCGAGGGCCTGGGCACTGGCTTCCTGATCGATTCGGCCGGCACCTATGACGGACATGTCGGCGAGCCGCCCAGCCAGGAAGCGATCCGTGCCGCGGCGCGACGCGGTTACGACCTCGCCGACCTGCGCGCACGCCAGGTTGTGGCAGAGGATGTGCGGCGTTTCGACCACGTGCTGGCCATGGACCGCGGCCATTTGCGAGCATTGCGCGCCATGGCGCCGCCGCCACTAAAGGACAAGCCACGGCTGTTCCTCGAAACGGCGCCGCATCTGGGCCTGCAGGACGTCGCCGATCCCTGGTACGGCACGGCTGCCGACTACGAGCGGGCACTGGACACGATCGAAGCCGGATGCGCAGCGCTGCTCGAGCACCTGCGCGCCACATCGTTGACGGCGTGACCGACCGGCCCCGGACCCTGGACGAACCAGCGTCCATCGCCGAGTGGATCGAAGCCGCGTTGGGCCGGCGGCCAACGTCCGTCAGGGCGATGACCGACGGTGGCCACGGCGCGCGCCTGTGGCAGCTCGACATCGGCGGCGACAGACTGGTGGCGAAGATCGCGGCACGGCACCTCGCGAGCGAAGGCCGCATGCTGGAGGATCTCGCCGCGGCCGGCTGGCCGGTGCCGCAGGTGCATTTCGCTGACGATCGCCTGCTGGTGATGGATTGGATCGACCACGACGGCAGCGGGATGTCCGACGACGGCGCCGCCGCCTTTGCCGAACGCCTGGCCGCGCTGCATCAAACGCCCGTGGCGCGCGACGGCGAGCCGCCCTTCGGTTATCGCTATGACGTGATGATCGGCGGCCTGCCGCAGATCAACGAGCGCTGGGACACCTGGACGGCGTTCTTCCGCTGGAAGCGCCTGTGGACCGCGGCCTGGCTGGCGGCGCGCAAGGAGCGGCTGCCGCCGGCAACGATGCAGCGCATCGAGCGGCTGGGCGCACGGTTGGCGGAATGGTTGGACGAACCGACGCAGCCGGCGCTGATCCACGGTGATCTCTGGGCCGGCAACGTGCTCTGCCGCCATGGGCATGTCGTGGCCGTCATCGATCCGGCTGTGTCGTGGAGCCATCCCGAAATCGAGATCGCCTTCACCGCATTGTTTGGTGGCTTCCCGCCGGCCTTCCAGCATCGGTATTTCGCACTCAACCCGGCCCCGCCTGGTTTCGACGAGCATCGGTGCGCGCTCTACAATCTCTATCCGTTGCTGGTGCACGCGGCCCTGTTCGGCGACCCCTATCCGGCGCATATCGCGCGCACGCTGGACCGCTACGAGCGCGCGTGATCAATTGGGATAACGACTTTCAGCCAACACAGGGATGCCATGCCTCGTTTGATCTCCCGACGTCGTGCCCTGATTGCCGGCGGCTCCTTGCTGGCCGCCCCTGCCCTGGCACGCCAGGGGCTGGCGCAGAGCGGTTATCCCAACAAACCGATCCGCATCGTCGTCGGCTTCGCACCGGGTGGCGCCACCGATATTCTGGGTCGTATCGTGGCCAACCACCTGCAGGCGGCGTGGAACATCCAGGCGATCGTCGAGAACCGGCCGGGTGCGGGCGGCAATGTCGGCGCCGATATCGTCGCCAAGGCGCCGCCCGATGGCTATACGCTGCTGCTGGGCACCGTCGGCTCGGCCGTCACCAACCAGTTCCTGTACAAGAGCATGCCGTTCGATACCGCCACTGCGTTCGCGCCGGTGGCCCTGGTGGGCGAGGTCGCCAACGTGCTGGCCGTGCATCCCGGCCTGCCAGCCAAGACCGTGGAGGAGTACATCGCGCTCGCCAAAGCCAAGCCTGGCCAGCTGAATTACGGCTCGCCGGCGATCGGCGGTACCGGACATCTTGCGATGGAGTATTTCAAGTCGCTGACCGGCATCCAGGTCGAGCACATCGTCTACAAAGGCAGCGCGCTGGTGATCCAGGACCTGTTGCCGGGCCGCATCCCCTCGGTGATGGACAACCTGCCGGTCTACCTGCCGCACATCCAGTCCGGCGGCATCCGCGCCCTGGCGGTGACCTCCTCCAAGCGCTGGTTCAATCTGCCGGATGTGCCCACCATCGCCGAGTCGGGCGTGCCCGGCTACGACGCGGCGCCGTGGTGGTACGTCTCGGCGCCGGCCGGCACGCCGGCCGATATCGTGAAGAAGCTCAGCGACGAGATCGTGCGCGGCATCAAGCTGCCCGATGTCGAAAAGAAGATCCGCGATGCCGGCGCTGCCCCGCTGCCCGGCACATCGGAAGAGCTGGCCAAGCACATCGCCGCCGAGACCGTGAAGTGGAAGAAGGTCGCCGACGCCGCGGGACTGAAGCCGGAGTGACATCTCCTCTCCCGCTTGCGCGAGAGGAGATGAGCTCAATACCCCAGCGGGTACTCCGCTTCGACCGTGTAGATGGCGCCCTCGGGGCGGGTGTGGCTTTCGTAGAGGCGAAAGCAGTCGACCTCGAACGGGCCGAAGCGGCAGAGATTATTGCTGGCGACGAACTGCGCGATGTGGTGTCCCATCTCGGCGCGACGATTGAAGCGTGCCAGCGTGACATGGGGCCGGAAGCGACGTCGATCCAGCGTGACGCCCTCGCCACGCAAGGTCGTGCTGACCTTTTCCTGCAGGCGCGTCAGCGCCTCCGTCGGCGTCACCGCAGCATATAAGACCTTCGGCGTGCGGCCCTCGACGAAGTGATCGATACCAGCGATCTCCAGATCGAGGATCGGGCCGTCGATGGTCGCCAGCGCATCGGCGATGTCATGCTGGGCACCGCCATTCACACTGCCGATGAAGGCCAGCGTGATGTGGAAATTTTCCGACGACACCCAGGCGGCGTCGGGAATGCCTTCCTGAAGTGCCGCCAGTCCATCGGCGACGTCTTCGGGCAGCGGCAACGCAACGAACAAGCGGGGCATGGCGGCACGACCTAACCCCTCTCCCGCAAGCGGGAGAGGGAGGGGCCCAGCGCGCGTGGCGCGATGGGAGGGTGAGGGGTTAAGGCCACGGTGTGCAATCCCTCATCCGGCCGCCGCTGCGCGGCGTCCACCTTCTCCCGCAAGCGGGAGAAGGGAAACATCAAATGCAGCGGCCACCATCCACCGGCAGATCGACGCCGGTGATGAACGCCGATTCGTCCGAGGCCAAAAACACCGCGGCGTTGGCGTGATCGAGCGGCTGGCCCAGGCGGCCCAGCGGCACGGTGGCGTTGAAGCGTGTGCGGTTGTCGGCATTGTCGCCGCCCATGAAGTGCGCCAATAGCGGCGTTTCGGTGGCCACCGGACAGATCGCGTTGAAACGGATGCCCTTGGGTCCGAACTCCGCCGCCATCGCCTTCACCGCGATGATCACGGCGCCCTTGGTAGCGTTGTACCACACCAGGCCCGGCCGCGGCCGGATGCCGGCGGTCGAGGCGATGACGATCATGTTGCCCGACTTCTGCGCTTCCCACACCGGCACGCAGGCGCGCGCCGCCTGGTACACGCCCTTGACGTTCACCGCGAACATCTTGTCGAACTCGTCCTCGGTGACATCCAGCATCGGCTTGTTCCAATGCGTGACGCCGGCGTTGGCGACGAACACATCCATGCGCCCGAAGCTCTTGGTCGCCGCCGCCACCATCGCCTCGTTGGCCGCCAGCTTGGTGACATCGCCCTCACAGAAAACAGCGCGGCCGCCCTTGTCGACGATCGCCTTGGCGGCCTTCTGACCGTTGGCGGCATTGACGTCGTTGATCACGACGGCGGCACCTTCCTCGGCCAGCCGTTGTGCGATCGCCTCGCCGATGCCCTGGCCCGCACCCGTGACGATCGCGACCTTGTCCTTCAGACGCATGGTGCCCTCCCTGTTCGTTAGCCGTGCTGGATCGCCACGGTCTTCAGCGTCGAGAAATCGTGCAGCGCGGTGAAGCCCTTCTCGCGGCCGAAGCCCGAGCCCTTCACGCCGCCGAACGGCAGCTCGATGCCGCCACCGGCGCCGTAGTTGTTGATGAACACCTGGCCGGCCTTGATCGCCTTGGCCAGCCGCATCTGCTTGCCGCCGTCGCGCGTCCACACGCCGGCCACCAGCCCGTAGGGCGTGGCATTGGCGATGCGAATGGCATCGGCCTCATCACGGAAGCGGATGGCAGCCAGCACGGGGCCGAAGACTTCCTCCTGCGCCAGGAGATGATCGACAGGCACGTCGCCATAGACCTGCGGCGCCACGTAGTAGCCGCCGGCTGGCGCGTTGGCCGCGGTTTCACCCTCCGCCAACAGCTTCACGCCCGCCGCCGTCGCCTTGCTGACGAAGCCGTCGACGCGCTCCTTCTGCTTCTTCGAGATCAGCGGCCCGACATCGAGATCGCGGTCCCATGGGCCGGCGCGCAAGGCTTTGAATTTCTCGGCGACGCGTCCGACGAACGTGTCGTAGGCTTTGTCCTCGACCAGAAGCCGCGAGCCCGCCGAGCAGGTCTGGCCGGCATTCTGGATGATGGCGCGGGTGATGAACGGCAGCGCCGCATCCATGTCGGCATCGGCGAATATCACCTGCGGGCTCTTGCCGCCCAGCTCCATGGTGCAGGGCCGGTTGTATTTGGCCGACGCCGCCTGCACCAGCGCACCGACCTGGCGCGAACCGGTGAAGCTCAGGTGATCGATACCGGGATGATCGGCCAGTGCCGCGCCAGCCTCGGCACCCAGGCCGGGCACGATGTTGATGGCACCGGGCGGGAAGCCGACCTCCAGCATCAGCTCGGCAACGCGCAGCACCGACAGGCACGCTTCCTCGGCCGGCTTCATCACCACGGCATTGCCCATGGTCAGCGCGCCGCACGCGGTGCGGCCGAAGATCTGCATGGGGTAGTTCCACGGGATGATCTGCCCGCAGACACCGTGCGGCTCGCGCAGAGTGAAGACGGTGTAGCCGTTGAGGTAGGGAATGGTCTCGCCGTGGATCTTGTCGGCGGCACCGCCATAGAACTCGAAATAGCGCGCCAGCGCATTGGCATCGGCGCGCGCCTGCGAGATCGGCTTGCCGGTGTCCTTGGCCTCCAGCACGGCCAGTTCTTCAGCGTGATCGGCCACCTTCTGCGCCATCTTCGACAGCAGCCGGCCGCGCTCGACGGCCGTGACCTTGCTCCACGCGCCGCCCTCCAGCGCCGCGCGTGCCGCCCTCACCGCGCGATCCATGTCCTCGGCCGAGCCGCGCGCGATTTTCGCGAATTCGGCCCCGTCGCTGGGATTGAACACCGGCAGCGCCGCGCCAGACGCGGGCGCATGCCAGTCGCCGTTGATGAGGATCTGACCGTCGGGCATGGGATCACTTTTGCTGACGAGCTATGTCGCGAGAGGAACTCGCAAGCTAGGACGCTCGCTGCAGCAATACAAGAAGCGCAGCAGTCGGTACAAGCGCTGCTCTATGGCGCCGGCCTTCTCTCAGTCGACTTGCAACGCTAACCGCTTACCGCCTCGATCACGCTGTACCCGCCATCCAAGGTCTGCACACGCCTTGGATGCAGGCCACCTGCATCCAACAAGGCTTTGTACGCGTTCATGGTCCGCTCGCGGCCGGCGCAGGAAACCAGCATGTTCAGGTCCGAGCGGGCGATAACCTGGTCATCCGGGCTGGCGACGGGTCGCTCGGGTGCGAGGCGCTCGATAACCAGAACACGCGCATGCGCCCGCATCGCCCGGCGGCACTGGCGCAGAATGAGCACGCAACGCTCATCGTCCCAATTGTGAAGGATGCTTTTCAAGAGATATGTGTCCGCCTCGAGTGGCACGCCGTCGAAGAAGCTTCCGGTCGATACCCGGCACCGATCGGCGACGCCGGCCTGCGCAAGCAACGCCGGCGCGTCAGTGGTAGCGTGCGCCAAGTCGTATACCACGCCATGCAGTGATGGATGCATAGCTAGGATCGCCGCGGCCAGTCCGCCGAAGCCGCCGCCCACGTCCACGAAGAGCCGGTCGGCGGAGAAATCGACAAGACGTGCAATGGCCGCCGCAATCGGCTGCGTCAGGTTGACCATGGCACGATTGAACCGCCGTGCCGTTCTCTGATCAGACTCCAGATGCCCGAAGCCATCGGCGCCCAACGTTCGCAGCCGCACGCTTTTGCCCGTACGAACACTCTCCGGCAGGTCGTGCCAGACCAGCCACGACTGCCTGCCGCAGACTTTTGCCCACGCAGCCAGCGACTCGGGAACATCGTCCCGCAGGAGCGCGCCAGTCGATGTCAGCGCGAATGTGCCGTCCAGCTTCTCAACGCACAGATCGAGGCTGACCAAAGCGCGCAGAAGCCGCTGCAGGGACGGCGCATGGCAGCCGCTGGCGGCGGCCAACGCCGACACGCTGCTCACGCCCTGCGCCAGCAGGTCGGCCAGGCCGAGCTCCGCCGCGGTAGCCGTGACTTGGGTGGTCCAACTTGCATTGATCAACGCGAGCAGACGCGCCCGATCCGGCGTGCTGTCAACAGGCGACATCAGACCGGTCCTTTCGCGTTCCAGCTGATGCATTGGCGTACCACGCTATTCGATCCTGATGCCTGCGACGCGGATCACGTTGCCTAGCTTCGCATGCTCGGCGCGCACGATGGCGGAGAACAGCGCAGGTGCTTCGCCCCCCGGCTCGACGCCAAACGCCTCGAACCAGTCGCGCGCCTCGGCGGTCTTGAGCACCTTGGCGATCGCGCCGTACAGACGCTCGAGCACTGTCTCCGGCAGCCCCGCGGGCGCCGCCAGACCTACCCAACCAATGAACTCGTAGCCGGCCACGCCCGCCTCCGACACCGTCGGTAGGTCCGGCAGCACCTTCACACGTTGCGCGCTGGTAACTGCCAGCAGACGTACCCGCCCAGCCTGGGCGTAGGGCTTCAATACGGTGAGCCCCTCCATGGTCCAGCTCACATGACCGCTGACCAGATCCAGAACGGCCTGTCCGCCGCCCTTGTACGGGACGTGAAGCGCCCGGATTCCCGTAAGATGCTGCAGCAGTGCCGAGGCGAGATGCGGCGGTGTCCCGATGCCCGGTGAATTGAAACTCAATTTATCCGGATTCGCGCGGGCGAAGTTGACCAGCTCCGTAACCGAGCGCGCGGGCACATCTTTGTGCACGGCCAACACGAGCGGCCCTACACCCAGGCGGGTAATCGGCATCAGATCGGTCAGCGGATCGTAGCCGGGGCTCGCATACAGATGCGGATTTATCGCCATGGTGCCCTGGTGCACGATGATGAGCGTGTAGCCGTCCGGTGCGCTACGTGCAGCCGCGGCGGTGCCCAGGTTGCCGCCGGCACCAGGACGGTTCTCGACCACGATAGGCTGACCGATGACGGGTGCCAGCCGTTCGGCCAGCCAACGCGCCCGAATGTCGATCACGCCACCCCCGCCCCCGGGCACGACGATGCGCACCGGACGCGACGGCCAATCCGTTGCCTGCCCATGGAGGCGGCCGGCCGGCGCGGTCAATGCACAGAGGGCGCTGGCGATTCTGATCGCCTGTCGACGTGTGGCGTACATATCGTCGCTCCCGAGCGTCGCTTGGGGTCGATCCACTCTAGGCAAGTGCCTGGTGGCGCGGAATAATCCGGGGTGCAGAGCCGGTTTCAACTTGTGGTTCAAACCCTGCGGCCGCAGGAGGACCGATGGACAAGCTTCGTGCGCTTGAATATTTCGTCGCGGCCGCACGCGGACAAAGCTTCTCGGCCGCCGCCCGCAGCCAGAAGGTCAGCGTGCAGGCGGTCGCCAAGCTCATCAACGCGCTCGAGCACACCTTGCGCGTGAGACTGTTCGAACGCTCGGCACAAGGACTGTCGTTGACCTCGAGTGGTGCCGTGTATCTCGAGTCCTGCGCATCGCTGCTCGCGACGCTGGCCGACATGGACGAGCAGATGAAGACGGCGGCGACACGGGCACGGGGTACGGTTGTCGTCGCAGTCCAGCACGTGATCGCCCAGGAGTGCCTGAGCCCGGCGCTGGGGCGCTTTCATGCGCGGTACCCCGACATCCAGCTCGATCTGCGCGACTTCCTGCGCGACTCCGAGGATCAGGCCGAGGGGGTCGACGTTCTGCTCGCTATGGGATGGCCACGAACGCGTGAGCTGGTTCGGCGCCAAATCGGAACGGCCGGCTTCGTTGTTTGTGCCTCACCGTCGTATTGGGCGACACACGGCATGCCACAACGGCCGGAGGATCTCACGCATCACACCTGTCTGCTGCTCCGCGACCGAACGGACACCGTGCTCGATCTGTGGAACTTCACCCGTGGCGAGGAGCGCGTTTCTGTCGCCGTGCGCGGCTGGCTCATCACCAGCAATGCGCATCGAGACGCCGTGGTCAGCGCGGCGCTTGCCGGTGAGGGTGTTGTCTGCATCCTCGACTGGACCAACCGCGCAGAACTCGAGGCCGGCGCGCTGGTGCCAGCATTGAGCGATTGGCAGGTTCTCGATGCGCCGCCTGTAAATCTGCTGTACCGACCCAGCGTCCGTCGCATTGCGCGGGTTCGGCTATTCATCGACTTCGTAACCGACTTGTTCCAGGAACTCGAGGTCGGACGTCCACGGCCCATCGTCGTGGGCGAGGCACCACGCTGGCAGCGGCGGGCGTATGGCCGTGCGTCGGCAACCATCGCCGCCAAGCCTCTCGCTACAAACTAAGGCATCCGGATCGAGCGAACGTCCCTCGATGGTCTGGGCGAACCGTTTACACCAGCTTCACCCACTCCTTCACCCAGCCCACCGCCTCCTCATCCGGCAGCGGCTGGGTCGAGGCATCGACCTCCAGGCGGTCGCCAAGCTTGCTGGCGCCCAGCTTTTCGAGCAGGGCGTCCATCTGCTTGCCGCCGCCGCAGAACGTATCCTGGTAGGTCATGTCGCCCAGTGCGATCACGCCATAGCGCCAGGGCGATAGGTCGGGCTTTTCGCGCGCCAGGGTCTCATAGAGCGGCAGGATGTTGCTGGGGATGTCGCCTGAGCCGTGGGTGGCGCAGATCACCAGCAGCGTATCGTGGCCGGCAAACTCGTCGGCGTGCGTCGCCTTGTCGGAGATCGTGACGCCGTGGCCGGCCCCCTCCAGGGGGTCGCGTACGGCATCCGCCACCATCTGCGCGTTACCGGACTCGGTGCCGATCAGGACGAGGATGTTGGCCATGGTCATCGGACTATCTTCGGGTGGTGGATGGCTTAATTCGGTATTTCAATACCGAATTACAGAGCGGAAGGCAAGAGCCTCGATTCGGTTGATTTGCGGGCCTGCCCGACGCGGAATGACGCAGGGCACAAGGAGACGACAACGATGCCTGTCGAGGAAACAACCCAGCTTGGCATCGACCAGGCGATCATCAATCCCAAGCTCTATGCCGACATGGCGGCACATGACGCCCTGTTCACCCAGCTGCGCCGCGAATCGCCTGTGCACTGGACGGATCCCGGCCATGTGCGGCCGTTCTGGGCAGTCACGCGACATGCCGACATCCGGGACATCGAGCGCCAGAACGAGCGCTTCATCAACGATCCACGGCTGGTGCTGACCAGCATCGCCGAGGAGGAGCGCGTCAAGAAGATCACCGGCGGCAGCCATCTGCTGCTGCGCTCGCTGGTCAACATGGACAATCCCGACCACCGCACCTATCGCAGCCTGACGCAACCCTGGTTCATGCCGCCGAACCTGAAGAAGCTGGAGGCCGACCTCGGGGTGCTGGCGCGCGAGTTCGTCGACCGCATGGAAGCCATGGGCGGCGAATGCGATTTCTCGACCGACATCGCCATCTGGTACCCGCTGCGCGTCATCATGATGATCCTGGGCGTGCCGCGCGAGGACGAGGCGTTCATGCTGAAGCTGACGCAGGAGATCTTCGGCGCCCGCGATCCCGACATGCGTCGCGGCGGCGAGGCGGAGGTCAGCGCCACGGTGCAGGACTTCTTCCGCTATTTCGCTGCCATCATCGCCGATCGCCGCAAGAACCCGAAGGACGATGTCGCCAGCGTCATTGCCAACGCGCAGATCAACGGCCAGCCGATCAGCGAGTTCGAGGCGCTGTCCTACTACGTGATCATCGCCACCGCGGGCCACGATACGACCAGCTCGACGACGGCCGGCGGCCTGCTGGCGCTGATGCAGAACCCGGGCGAACTCGCCAGGCTGCGCGCGCAGCCAGATCTGCTGCGACTGGCGATCGAGGAGATGTTCCGCTGGGTGACGCCGGTGAAGCACTTCTTCCGCACCGCCACCGAGGACTACGAGCTGCGCGGCCAGAAGATCAAATCAGGCGACTCGCTGATGATGTGCTACGCCTCGGGCAACCGCGACGAGGAGGTCTTCGAGGATCCGTTTACGTTCAGGATCGACCGCACGCCCAATCCCCACGTCGCGTTCGGCTATGGCGTGCATCTCTGCCTGGGGCAGCATCTGGCCAAGATGGAGATCCGGGCGCTGTACCAGGAGTTGCTGTCGCGGCTCGACCATGTCGAGCTGGCCGGCGAACCGGCCTGGGTCGAGGCGACGTTCGTGAGCGGCCTGAAGCGCCTGCCGATCCGCTACCGCATGACACGCAAGGCGGCCTAAGTCGCCACGAGCTTCATGGTTCGACAAGCTCACCATGAAGCAAAAGCAACGTCTTTCGCAGATCAAAAGCCGCACCGCATGCGGCGGTGAACGATCGTTTACGGCGCTCACCCGGGCGTGCCACAGTCCGCGCCCAGGGAGATCCGTGCCATGACCGAACAGCCTGTCCTTGCCGACATCGCCGACGGCGTGATGACCATCACGCTCAACCGCCCGCAGCGGCTCAACGCTATGAGCCACGAGCTGATCGCGGCGATGAACGACACACTTGATCGCGCCCGTGACGACGCCAGCGTGCGCTGTGTGCTGATCACCGGCACCGGCCGCGGCTTCTGCGCCGGCGCCGACCTCAGCGGTCGCGGACCTGGCGATGCCGGCAGCGACGGCAGGCCCGATGTCGGCACGGCGATGGACCGGCTGTTCAATCCCATGATGCGGCGCATCCGGGCACTGCCCAAGCCGGTGATCGCCGCGGTGAACGGCGTGGCGGCCGGCGGCGGCGCCAACCTGGCGCTGGCGGCCGATATCGTGATCGCCGCCCGTTCGGCCCGCTTCGACCAGGCGTTCGTACGCATCTCGCTGATCCCCGACCTGGGCGGTACCTGGTTCCTGCCGCACAATGTCGGCGATGCCCGCGCCCGGGCGCTGGCCATGCTGGGCACCTCGGTGCCGGCCGAAAAGGCCGAGCAGATGGGCATGATCTGGCAGGTGGTCGACGACGCGCAGCTGATGGACGAGGCGCGGGCCCTGGCCAGGCGCATGGCGGCCGGTCCGACCTTGTCCTATGCCAGCATCAAGCGGGCGCTGAACGAGGCCGGCACCAACTCGCTGGACCAGCAGCTCGATCTCGAGCGCGATCTGCAGCGCGAGCTGGGCCGCAGCGAGGATTTCAAGGAAGGCGTCGGCGCCTTTCTCGCCAAGCGTCCGGCCCAGTTCAAGGGACGATGAGCATGACCTACAGCACCATCAAGCTCGACATCGGCGAGCGCCTGGCGACGATCACGCTGAACCAGCCCGACAAGCTCAACGCAGTGTCGCGCCAGATGGCGGGCGAACTCAAGGATTGCTGGCAGTCACTGGCCGGCAACGACAGCGTGCGCGCCGTGCTGCTGACCGGTGCCGGGCGCGGCTTCTGCGCCGGCGCCGACCTGTCCGATCCCGACCGCGCGCAGGGCGCGATGGCCGATTCGGGCGCCGCGCTGGAGCATCTCTTCAACCCGATGATCCGCACCATGCGGGCGCTGCCCAAGCCGATCATCGCCGCGGTGAACGGCGTGGCGGCCGGCGTCGGCATGAGCTTCGTCCTGGCCAGCGACATCGCCATCGCCGCCCGTTCGGCAAGTTTCCTGCAAGCCTTCGCCCGCATCGGGCTGGTGCCCGATGGCGGCAGCACCTGGTTCCTGCCGCGCCTGATCGGCGATGCCCGCGCGCGGGCGATGGCGATGCTGGCGCAGCAGATCCCGGCCGACAAGGCGCAGGCATGGGGTCTGATCTGGGACGTGGTCGACGACACCGCATTGATGGACACCGCCACGGCGCTGGCGCGCCGGCTGGCCGACGGTCCGCTGGCGCTGGGCAGCATCAAGAAAGCGCTCAACGCGGCGCACGGCAACGACCTGTCGGCGCAGCTCGATCTGGAACGCGATCTGCAGCGCGAGATGGGCCGCAGCGAGGATTTCAGAGAAGGCGTGGCCGCCTTCCTCGCCAAGCGTCCGGCGCAGTTCAAGGGGCGGTGACACTCCTCTCCCGCAAGCGGGAGAAGGAAGAACACGGGAGTGAGCCAATGCAGACGACGACGATAGAACCGAAAGCCCGCGAGATCACATCAGGGCTGAAGTTCCCCGAAGGTCCGGTGGCGATGCCCGACGGCTCGGTCATCCTGGTCGAGATCGCGCGCCAGACGCTGACCCGGGTGACGGCGGACGGCAAGCAGCACGTGATCGCCAACCTGGGCGGCGGACCCAACGGCGCCGCGATGGGTCCCAACGGCAAGATCTATGTGACCAACAACGGCGGCTTCAACTGGATCAACCGGCCGGACGGCCGCATGTTCCCCGGCACGCAGCCGGATGACTATCGCGGCGGCAGCATCCAGGTCGTCGATCCCGAAACCGGCAAGTTCGAAACCCTGTACGACTCGTGCGACGGACGCCGATTGAACGGCCCCAATGACCTCGTGTTCGACGATGCCGGCGGCTTCTGGTTCACCGACCTCGGCAAGACACGCGAGCGCGACAACGACCGCGGCGCCGTCTACTACGCCAAGGCCGACGGCTCGAAGATCGAGGAGAAGATCTTCCCGCTGGAGCGGCCCAACGGCTGCGGCCTGTCCCCCGACGAAAAGACGCTTTACGTCGTCGAGACGCCGACGGCGCGCTGCTGGTCGTTCGAGCTGTCGGCGCCGGGCGAGATCAAGTCGGCCAATGGCCCCTATCGCGGCGAGAAGGGGCGCGTGGTGGCGGGCCTGGGCGGCTACCAGATGTTCGATTCACTGGCGGTCGATTCGGCCGGCCATATCTGCGTCGCCACCCTGATCACCGGCGCCGTGTCGGACATCTGGCCCGACGGCAGCCGGGTGGACCAGTACAAGCTCGCCGATCCCATGGTCACCAACGTCTGCTTCGGCGGCGAGGGTCTGCGCACGGCCTATGCCACGCTGTCGATGACCGGCAAGCTGGTGAGCTTCGAGTGGCCGCGCGCCGGACACAAGCTGAAGCATCTCAATCGGACGTAGCTTTTTCACCTCTCCCGCTCGCGGGAGAGGAGATCAGGCCTTCGCCAACCGTTTCACCTCGTTGGACGCCACGATCTTGCCGTCGGCGTAGGCTTCGTGGTTGGCATCGACGTCCTCGAGCTTGTAGCGGTAGTTCACCATCATCCCGCAGGCCTGCTTCAGGCCGTTAGGCGACGGATCACCCAGCCAGTTCAAGCGCTCGATGCGCGCGCCGTTGCCGAGATGGAAATGGGCCACGCGGTCCAGCGCCTTGCCGTTGCGCGTCTCGCGCACCAGGTAGCGCGCGCCCAGGCGCATCAGGATCGGCTTCAGCACGTGCTCCTGGGCGCGGATATCGGGCCACTCGCGGCCGGCCAGCAGCAGCTTCACCGCCCCGGCACCCTGCGCGCCGTCCGTCACGGTGGCCAGCGTCTCGATCTCACCCGGCAGCAGCGCCGCGTCTCCTTCGGCCTCTAGCGTCGATTCCAGCCAGGCGCGGAAGCCGGGGATCGGTGACAGCGTGGCGAAGATGCTGAGCTTGGGCAGCTCGCGCTTGAGCTCCTCGGCGACCCGCTTGATCAGGTAGTTGCCGAAGCTGACCCCGGCCAGCCCTTCCTGGCAGTTGGAGATCGAGTAGAAGATCGCCGTGTTGGCGGCCCGCGCATCACGGGTCGGCGCCTCCTCGTCCAGCAGGCGCTGCACGTTGTCGGCCATGCCGTCGACCAGCGCCACCTCGACGAAGATCAGCGGCTCATCGGGCATGCGCGGGTGGAAGAACGCAAAGCAGCGCCGATCCGAGTCGAGGCGGTTTTTCAGGTCACGCCACGAGCCGATGGCGTGCACGGCCTCATAGGCGATCAGCTTCTCCAGCAGGGCCGCCGGCGCACGCCAATCGATATGGCGCAGATCCAGGAAGCCGACATCGAACCACGTGCTGAGCAGGCGGCGCAGATCCTCCGCCAGCCGCGCAATCGCCGGATCCTTGCGTCCCATCTTCAGCAATTCGGCGCGCAGATCGACAATGAATTTCACGCCCTCGGGCAGCGAATTGAACCGCGCCAGCAACTGAGCCGCCGGCGATTCCAGCGCGGCGCGCAGCTCGGCCTCGGCGGCGGCCTTGCGGCGGTCGTCGGTTGCCGATTGCCACTGCCCGATGGCGTTGGTGATGTCCTCGGGGTTGGGGCCGTGCTCGCGGGCGAGGATGGTCAGGAACTTGCGCCGGCCGTCGGCCGACAACCCGATATAGGTCCGGCCCAGCTCGGCGGCGCGGACGCGGGCCGCCGTCTCGCCGCCCGGACCGTCCAGGCAGGCATCGATCTGGCGCCGCAGGCGCGGCAGCTCATCATCGGGCAGGTCGGGACGCAGCGGAGCGCCCACCACCTCGCGCGCACCCGTCGTGGCGTCCCGGAAGGCACGCGCGACGCGGTCCAGGGCACGGTCGACGAAACCGGAAAGCGGAGAGGTCATGGGAGCCTACACGCAGCGTCGAAATGGGGTCATCGGGCCAAAATTGTAATACCGGTTCATGACACGCTGCGGAAAAAACATCACCGCCCTCACTTTTGTCATCCGCTCAAAATCTGAGCGATCCGGCAGGGTTTGGGGCAGATGACGCTGTGTCGCGCCCATTCCGTGGGCGGCCGGGACGCACGCGATCCAGGGTGACGCTGGCACCGGGTTTGCAGAGCCCTTCGCCATGGCCCAACCGGCAAAGCTCGAACTGATTGCGCTCACCAAGCGCTACGGATCCGTGGTGGCCGTCGACGCCATCAACCTGGTCGTGCCGGCCGGCACCTATTGCTGCCTGCTGGGCCCCAGCGGCTGCGGCAAGACCAGCACCCTGCGCATGATCGCGGGCCACGAGGACGCCAGTGACGGCGACATCCTGCTGGGCAAGGACAACATCACCGACCTGCCGCCGGCCCGCCGCGGCACGGCGATGATGTTCCAGAACTATGCCCTGTTTCCCCACCTCGACTGCGTCGACAACGTCGCCTTCAGCCTGCGGATGAAAGGCGTGGCCAAGGCCGAGCGGCGCGCCCGCGCCATGGACCTGCTGCGCCTGGTACAGATGGAGAACTACGCCACGCGCCTGCCGACGCAGCTGTCCGGCGGCCAGCAGCAGCGCGTGGCGCTGGCGCGCGCGCTGGTGTTCAACCCGCAGCTCGTGCTGATGGACGAGCCGCTCGGCGCGCTGGACAAGCGCCTGCGCGAGCAGATGCAGCTGGAGATCAAGCAGCTGCACGAGACCATGGGCATCACCGTCGTCTACGTCACCCACGACCAGAGCGAAGCGCTCACCATGTCGGACCGCATCGCCGTGTTCAATGACGGCGTCGTGCAGCAGATCGACAGGCCCGACGCGCTGTACGAGCATCCGGTGAACAGCTTCGTCGCCAATTTCGTCGGCGAGAACAACGTGCTTGATGGCACCGTCGAGACATCAGACAAGGATTATTGCCGCGTCGCGCTGGCGGGAGGAGGCACCGTGACAGCACGCGCGGTCAACATATCGGGCGCGGGCGCATCGACCTCGCTGTCGGTACGACCGGAGCGGATCTCCATCGTCTCCGACGGCGCCTCGAGCGACCGACCAAACCGGCTGCCGGCCA
>DATEIF010000808.1:0-7601 GCA_035279205.1 Vineibacter sp. | reverse complement strand
TCGGCGCCCGAATTGAACAACGGCGAGACGCTGCCAGTGGCGACAGTGGCCTCGCCGCCGACGTCGCCGGTTCCACCGGCAATACCGCCGGTGACACCGTCCTCGTCGACCGTGCCGGTCTGTGAGGCCTGGCTGGCCTGCGGCGTGTCGTCATCAACGGTGACGATCAGGGCGTTGGCTGCGGCGGCGACGGTGTCGCCGTCGAAGTCGGTGGCGCGCAGGATCGAGCTGAGGTTGATGTCCAGATCATTTTCGGTGTCGTCGCCGGCTCCGCCGTTGAGCGTGGGATGGTCGAGCTGATCGACCAGGGTGAAGGTCCACTCACCGGTGGTGCCGTTGAGGCTGAAGGTGAAGACGGTCTTGGCGCCGGCCGAGGCCGTGAGCGTATTGGCGACGACGACATAAGTAACAGCCACGCCACCGGAAGTCAGAGCCGGCAGACCGCTGATGTCGGCATTCAGGCTGAAGCTCAGCGGCTGGTCGGCGCCCGAATTGAACAACGGTGACACGCTGCCAGTGGCGACCGTGGCCTCACCGCCGACGTCGCCGGTACCGCCGGCGATGCCACCGGCGACACCGTCCTCGTCGACTGTGCCGGTCTGCGAGGCCTGGCTGGCCGTTGGTGTGTCGTCATCGACGGTGACGATCAGGGCATTGGCCGCGGCGGCGACGGTGTCGCCGTCGAAGTCGGTGGCGCGCAGGATCGAGCTGAGATTGATGGCGAGGTCATTCTCGGTGTCGTCCCCCGCGCCACCGTTCAGCGTCGGATGGTCGAGCTGATCAACCAGGGTGAATGTCCAGGCCCCGCTGGTGCCGTTGAGGCTGAAGGTGAAGACGGTGTTAGCGCCGGCCGAAGCGGTGAGCGTGTTGGCGACCACCACGTAGGTGACGGTGACGCCGCCCGACGTCAGCGTCGGCAGGCCGCTGGTGTCGGCATCGAGGCCGAAGGTCAGCGGCTGGTCGGCGCCGGGACTGAACAACGGGGCAACGTTGCCGGTGGCGACAGTGGCCTCGCCGATCACGTCGCCGACACCGCCGGCGATGCCGCCGGTGACACCGTCCTCGTCGACCGTGCCGGTCTGCTGCGCCGCGGACACGAGCGGAATGTCATCATCAAGCGTGACGTGCACGATGCCGGTATCGGTGCCGGCACCAACGGCCGTGTAGGTCAGGTCGATCAGGACGTTGGGGTTCTCGGTGTTGTCATCCGCTGTGCCGCTGCCTGACGGATGATCAACCTGGTCGAGCAGCGTGAAGGTGTAGTTGAACGGCGACGATGCCGCGACCTGGATCTTGAACACGGCGGTCGACTGCGCGTTGGCGAGCGACGTCGTGTTGGTCGAGGCATAGAGTGTCCCGGATGCACCGTCCCAGAAGAAGGTCAGCGCCGCCCCACCGGACGTGACGGCTGCGCTCGACGTATTGAGCACAGGGTCGAGATGCAGATCGGCAAAGTTGACGCTGGTGGCACTGGTAACGGGCAGGGTGCCGGTCAGGTTGGCCTGCGCATCGTCGCCCGCTTGCACGTCGTTGTTGCCACCCGTGATGTTGTCCTCGTCGGCCAGCAGGGACACGTCATTGGCGATGGGCGGCGCTTCCACGGCCGCTGCCGACAGCGACCGATCCTGGTTGCCGATGCTTGTTGCGACACCGTTCTCGAACAGGGTCAGCACGCGGGTGTGATAGGGCGAGCCGCTGATGTCGGATGCGGTTTGGACCGTCTCTCCCGGATCGTCGCGCCAATCCAGCGACGAGGCGATATGTCCGCCCCACGCGACGACGACGCTGTCCGAAGTGTTGGCGGTGCTGCCGGTGTAGGTGAAGAAGACCGTGATCGATGCCTTGGTATGATCGGCGTTATAGGTGATGGCGCTGGTCGAGAGGGTGCTGACGGCGCCGAAGACCGTGAAGAATTGCTGCCCTGACGGCTGGCCCGACGCCAAGCCGTCCGTCACCCCGAACTGGGCGCCAAATCCGGTGAGCAGCTGAGGATCTGATGGGATTGCGACCGTCGACGAGGCGGCGGAGCTGATGTCGGTGATGCCGGCGGTCGGGGTTACGTCGGGTTCGCCTGGATGGCGCGTGCCCTCGAACGAGAAGTTGAACCCCGTCAGATAGTCGAGCGCATAGGCGCCGGAATCGACCGTGTCCCACTGGATCTGGAGACCGTAGACCGTCCCGGTGTTCAGGTCGTCGAGAACCGCTCGATAGGGAATGGCGTCGCCTTCGTTGTAGTGCGCCTTGGTCTGGTTGAGGTTGCCGTTGACGAAAACTTCGTTGTTGTTGCCGGTGCCGTCGGCGTCCGGCGCCGCACCGTCCGCCCACTGATCGAGCCTGACGCTCACGGTGGATGCGGGGGGCGCATCGGTAAAAATGGTCGAGGCGACCGAGCCATCGTCGCCCGTCGCGGTGAGCTGCAGTGTTGCATTCACAGCGTCGTTGTTGTGGGGAACGGTCCACGTGGTGACAATCTGGCCGTTCACCTTGCCGTCGAGATCGCCCTTGCCGCCGTCGGTCACGGAAAAGGGCTTATAGACGTCAGCATCACCGTCATCGCCGGGAGCGGACGGTAAATCCTGAATCTGGAACGTATAGGTCGAGCCGGCCTTGATGCCGGAGAGACTGACGGTCACCGTGTCGCCGGGCGCGTAGTCGGCGCGATCGGTCGAGATGGTGAGTGGGTCTGATGTCGTGAGCGGGTCGATGGATAGGTTGTCGCGCGTCGTGGAGATGTCATTCCGTGCCATGATATTGATCCCTCCCATTTTCGCCTGTGATACCGATGTCACCGGTAACGTTCGCTGGAATGAAGTCGACGGATGCTCTCAACCCAGTGCGAGGGCTGTTGCGTGTTGATTGAGCCAACGCACCTGTTCACTGATGTCGAACGGCGCTGTCGTCCCGTCGGGACGCGCGCCGACGCCTCACGTCGCCGAATGGGCGACGCGTTACAGGATCAGCGAGCCAAAGCGTCAGCGTACACCGCTGGCGGTGCTTCGCCGTGAGCAGGCGGCAGCACAAGCTCTTCCGTGCGCACCGTTCAGGAGAACGCAGCCTGCACCAGTCCGGATCGCCGCTGGCGGCAGTCTTCGCGTGTTGCGAAACCTGCCGCCACGATCAGGCGCGAATGGGGATCCCCACAGCTTCCTCCCTCAGCTGTCGATGTTGCGCTCGGCGACAGACGGCACGAGCGCCACGCTGTCCGGCATCGCAAGACGCACGGCGATGCGGGTCAGGATCTGACTGTCGTTTTAGCCTGGCCACCCCGTGGGCGGACGCCCCAATGTCACCACGCTCGACCGGGCGCTCGACAGAGTCGAAGGCGCCCACGCAGACGCGTTGTTCAGACGTTGGTTCTAGAGGGTGTTTGGGTAGTGCGTACAC
The DNA here is from genome assembly GCA_035279205.1 of Vineibacter sp. Classification (GTDB taxonomy): domain Bacteria; phylum Pseudomonadota; class Alphaproteobacteria; order Reyranellales; family Reyranellaceae; genus Vineibacter. Next base: position 4,217 of record DATEIF010000808.1, on the reverse strand, counting down.
TACATCACAGTGGCCGCGTACCAGACGCCTGATGGCAAGTCAAGCGTTGGCGACACAAATCTGAAAAATTTACTAGGTGAACCCAAGAATACATGCGCGATCATTTGAAAATGCTTCTTGGTCCTTTTCAACCATGCCATATGCGTGGTTATAAATGCCAGTGCCCTATGTATCATTGCGTAGGTTTTGGTGTAGATTGATCAATCGATCTCCCGTCAATATTTGAGAAACGCGGCGCTTCACCCGGCATGATTGCCACAAGAACAGACATGCCATGCATGTGGGTTCGACCTTCGCTGCGGATGAATCTCGCGGACAAACAACGATAAAATTTTCGTCGGTTGAACGCCAGGCACGCCCCTGCGTTGAAGTAATGACGAACGCCTGCACGCGACGCGTGGAATGCCGGCCCGCTATAGGCGCCTGTTCGGCTTGAACGAACCGACCGAAGGTGGCAGCGGCAACTGCTTGTCGCCGGACAGCCACAGTGACAGCACGCCGCCCAACATCAGCAGCACCACATTGCAGGCGAGCGCCCGGCTGAAGGCGTACGCGTAGACCGCTGGATCACGTTCTGCTCCCAGTGCGTCATAGAAGATGCCGCCGATGATGGCGACACCCAGCGCGGCGCCGATCTGGAAGGTCGAGATCACGACGCCGGAGGCGAGGCCGGCGTGGCGTGGATCGATGCCGCCGATCACAGCCTTGATGACGGACGGCATCACGGTACCGAAGCCCAGGCCGCCGACGGCGAGGCCGATCGAGAGATATTCCGCCAGTGTGCCATTGGCGGCGAGGGCGACAAGGCCGAAGCCGAGCACCTGGAGCGCGAACCCCAGGGTCAGGGCGCGGGTGCCCAGATGCTGCATGACATACGACGAGACGAGGGAGGCGACGAAAAAGCCGCCGGCGAAAGGCAGGGTGCGCAGCCCGGCGTCGAGCGGCGACAGATGCAAGCCGGCTTGCAGATAGATCGCGAAGGTCAGGTAGAAGGACGACAGCATGTAGAACGCCAGCGCCATGACGATGCCGACGAGGAATCCCTTGTCGCGAAACAGCGAGAGCACCACCAGCGGCGCGCCGCCGCGATCGGCCAGACGCTTCTCGTAGGCAACAAAGGCGGCCAGCGCCACGGGCGATGCCGCGAGCATGGCCACCATCCACCACGGCCATCCGCGCTCGCGCCCTTCGATCAGCGGATAGACAAGCAGGCCCAGCGTCAGCGACAGCAGGATCACGCCGCCGATGTCGATCGCCTGCGCCTGTGGCGCCCGCGAGTCGCCGAGCAGGAGCAGGCCGCCGGCGAGCGTGACAAGCCCGATCGGCACGTTGATCAGGAAGATCGCCTGCCAGGTGAAGCCGAAGGGATGCGCTGTCACCAGAACGCCGCCCAGGATCTGACCGCAGATATTGGCCAGCCCGAACGTGGCGCCATAGAGCGCCAGCGCGCGGCCTTGCTCGGCGGGCGGAAAGAGGACCCGGATCGAGGCCAGCACCTGCGGTGCCATGATCGTGGCCGTCAGGCCCTGCAGGATGCGGCCGACGATCAGGACGGTGGGTGACCAGGCGAGGGCGCACAGCACCGAAGCGAGGGTGAAGCCCGCCACGCCCAGCATGAACATCAGCCGGCGACCGAGCCAGTCGCCCAACCGACCGCCCGTGATCAGGAAAACCGCATAGGTCGCGGCATAGCCTGAGATGACGAACTGCACCTCGCTCGATGTCGCGCCCAGATCCTGCCGGATGGCCGGCAGCGCCAGGTTGACGACATTGAAGTCGAGGATCGGCAGGAAGGCCCCGGTCAGCAGGACCGGCAATGCCAGCCACCGGCGCGAATCGCCTGTCGATGCCGTGACGTCCTGAACAAGGCTCTGCGCTGGCATGGTCATCGGTCGCTCCCGATCGACGGCGCGTTGCGGCAGCCCGATCGATCCTGGTGTGTTGCGGGTCGGCGAAAAGCCGAGGGGTTCACAGCGGCGGATGGCGCCGGTGCCAGTCGGTCACCTGCTGATAGGCGTGGCCGGCACGCACCAGCAGGGCTTCGTCGAGATGCCGGCCGACCAGCTGGAACGACAGCGGCAGACCTTGCCGGGTGAACCCGCCGGGCAGGGTGATGGTGGGGCTGCCGGACATGTCGAAGGGCGTGGCGAAGCGCAGGAACGCCGCGAGCCCGTCCGGGTCGGCGAACAACGCCGCTTCGCGCGCCAGGGTGAAGTCGGCGAGCGGTTGCGTCGGGATGAGCAGCAGGTCGATGTGGCGGAACAGGGCTGCCAGCGCGCCGCCGAAGGCGAGGCGGGCGTGATGGGCCTTCATCACGTCGATGCCGCTGGTGGCGCGGCCGACCTCGATCAGTCCGGCGATCGTGCTGGCGTTCGCCGGGCCGTACGCCGCGGCGCGCGCGGGATAGGTCGACTCATGGGCGATCGCGGCTTCGGCACCGCAGTAAGGTGCCCAGGCAGCGGCCACCGCATCGGTGTTGGGAACCGTGACGTCCTTGATCGTGGCGCCGAGATCTTCCAGCACGATGCGCGCCGCGCGGACTGCCGCGATGACCTGCGGATCGCTGCCGGTTTCATTGTAGGAAGCATCGATGCCGACACGCAGCCCTCGGATTCCCGTATCGAGGTCGGCGAGATAGTCGGGAACCGGCTCTGCCAGAGTCGTGGGATCGTTAGGATCAAGGCCGGCAATGGCGCCCAGCATCGCGCCGGCGTCGGCGGCCGACCGCGTCATCGGGCCGATGTGATCGAGGCTGTCGCCCAGCGCGAAGACGCCGTAGCGGCTGACCCGCCCCCAGGTCGGTTTTAGCCCGGTGATGCCGTTGGCTGCGCAGGGGAAGCGGATCGAGCCGCCGGTGTCGCTGCCCAATGAACCGAAGCACAGCCCGGCCGCGGTTGCGACTCCTGGTCCGCTCGATGAAGCGCCGGCGTAGTAGTCCGCGTGCCATGGATTGCGCGGCGGCGTGATCGCAGGGTGATGCGTGGCAAAGGCGCCTTCGGTCAGCTTCAGCTTCCCCAGCAGGACAGCGCCCGCGTCGGCCAGCCGCTTCACGACGGTGGAGTCGACGTTCGGCACGTGATCGGCGTGGATCGGCATGCCGGCGGATGTCGCGATCCCGGCGGTGGCGCAGAGATCCTTGACCGCGATGGGCACGCCATGCAGCGGCCCGCGATAGCGCCCGGCTGCAATCTCGGCCTCGGCGGCGCGGGCCTGCGCCAGTGCATGCTGCGGCGTTGGTGTCGCGTAGGCCTGCAGCTTTGGTTCGAGACAGTCGATGCGCGCCAGCATGGCCTCGGTCAGCGCCACCGGCGACACGTCCCGCGTCCGCAGCTTCGCGGCCACGTCGAGCAGGCTGGCGTAGTGCAAGTCGGTCTTCATGGAGGTCGGTCCTCATCCCGGAGGTGTCGTCTTCGAAGACCAACATGGGCGAGACTTGATCATATTGAAATGGTATGTATAGATATTTCAGAGATAACGTTCTGGAATGAGAGACATGGCGACATTGGACGTGGATGCCGTGCAAGCCTTCGTCCTGGTGGCCGACCTGCAGAGCTTCACCAGGGCCGCCGAAGCGCTCGACACATCGCAGGCCGCCATCAGCGTGAAGCTGAAGCGGCTGGAGGATCGGCTGGGCAAGAAGCTGATCGAACGAACGCCGCGGCTGGTGCGCCTGTCAGCGGGCGGCGCGGCGTTCCTCGACGCGGCGCGCGCGTTCATCGCCGCGCACGAGCGCGCCGTTGCCGGGCTGTCATCGACGCCGCGCCGCTTGGTGCTGGGCATCAGCGACCACGTGGCCGGCCCCGAGCTGCCCGTGCTGCTGGCCCGATTGCACGCCTACGATCCCGCGCTGGTGATCGAGGTGCAGATCGACACCTCGCGGGGTCTGCTGGATGCCTTCGACCGCGGTGTGCTGGACGCGGCGATCATTCGCCGCGAGGACAACCGCCGCGATGGCGAGGTGCTGGCGCAGGAGCGCGTGGGCTGGTTTGCCGCGCCGGGCTTCCAGCACCGGCAGGGCGAGGCGCTGCGCCTGGCTTCGCTGGCGGCGTCGTGCGGCGTGCGCAACATCGCAACGCGCGCATTGGATGCCGCCGGCATCGCGTGGACCGAGGTCTTCGTTGGCGGCGGCACCGCCGCGGTTGCGGCGGCGGTCGCGGCGGGCCTGGCGGTTGGGGCGCTGGCGCACCGTGTGGCGCCGGTTGGCGCCGTCGAGGTGG
>DATEIF010000807.1:0-2199 GCA_035279205.1 Vineibacter sp. | reverse complement strand
CCAGCGCCGCAGGCCGGCCTCGGCCCGCAACTCGCGCGCCAGTTGGCGGGCATCCCCCAGCGCCGCCGCGACATCGTCTTCGCTGCGTCCCGCCGCCAGGCCTTCGTCGAAGTGGGACGCGTAGTCGGCCAGGATGTCGTCGATATCCGCTGCCGGCAGCCCCGACAGGCCAGACCGCAGCGATGCCAGGAATGCCGCGCGGGTCATCGGCTGTCTCCGAGCAGGTCGTTGACGGCACCAGTGAAATGGCGCCATTCCCGGCGCTGGGCCTCGAAGGCGGCGCGACCAGCCACGGTCAGCCGGTAGTACTTGCGCGAGGGGCCGCTGCTTGATTCGACAAGGTGCGTGTCGACCAGCCCATCGTTCTGCATACGGCGCATGAGGGGATAGATCGTGCCTTCGCCCGTACCCATCGCGGCCGCCAGGGTGCTGGCGATCTCGTAGCCGTAGCTTTCCCCGCGGGACAGCAGCGCCAGCACACACAACTCGAGGGCTCCCTTCTTGAGCTGGATCTGGATCGACTCGGTCATGCAGGTTTCTGCTATAGCAAGGTACCTTGTAATGCAAGGTACATCGCGAGAAAACGCGCGACTCAAACATTTTTCTTGTTTTTTAAACGAGAACAATATACACAAACACACAGGAGTACCCGTCGCCGGGGCAGGCTCTCAGTCTTGGGCACACGGGCGTTTCGCCGGCCGGGCGTTTAAGCGGCAGGGCCGCCGCCGGGTCCACCAGACGGGCGTTTTCGCCGGTTGCTGTCGTCAAGCAACACCCGCATCCACGATCATCAGGTGGCGCATGAGCGCACGCGATTTCGCGTCGTTGACGCATACCGACTACGGCAACCCGATACGCTGGTGGCACTACACCGACACTTTCGCCGTGGCCGATCTGCTCGGCAAAGACGGGATCATCAGCAAGCGGGCGGTCCGCAACGGCGATCACTGCTACTGGCATGACCCGATGCCGCCGTGGCCGCTGTATCGCGCCGCGGCGTTGCTGGAGCGACCCGACGCGCCGGTGCTGGTGCTGCACAGCGAGAAGGCGGCCGAGGCTGCCGTGCGCCTGTTCGCCGATCATGTCTGCGTGACGTGGCCGGGCGGCAGCCATGCCGTGAACCAGGTCGACGTGTTGCCGCTGCTGGGACGCGATGTCGTGTTGTGGCCGCAGAACGATGGCCGCGGCGTCACGGCGATGGCGCGCCTGCAGGTGCGGCTGAGCGGCGTGGCGCGCGCGGTGGTGATGCTCGAGCTGCCGCTGACGTGGCCGCGAGGATGGGATGTGGCGTGGCCTCTGCCTTCAGGCGTCACGGACGATGCGCTGCGCACGCTGTTGCGCGATGCCGGCGCTGCTTTCTGTCGTCCGGGGCGCAGCGAAAGTCCCCGCGGTGTCGACGATGGCGATGGTGCTGCTGTTCATGCAACAGCGCCAACCAGCCGCGCGCAACGGGAAGCCAGCGCCGTTGAAGAGGTAACGGATGCCGCATTGACGTCTCGTCACGACAACAGCGTTCCAGCGCCCAGAGGATCTGCTTCATTGCTTCCCCCGGAGGGGGAAGGTGCCCCGAAGGGGCGGAAGGGGGATGTTCGAACAGAAGCGATGACACTCAACGATGCCGAATCCGTTGCAACATCCCTCATCCGGTGCTTCGCACCATCTTCCCCCTCCGGGGGAAGGACAAAATCTCCAGCGCTCAGTGATGATGACGAACCCGATGCACAGCTATCCGACGCAGGCACGTACATCAGGCCGGTGGCCATCGACCGCGTGTGTCATTCCGAGTCCAGCGAGGACGGTCTCTTGAGCAACACATCATCCCAGCGCGCAGACGGCTCCCGGTCACCGGTCGCTGCGACAGCGCCATCCGTCCCTGACTGGCCGTCGCCCGATTTCACCTTGCTGGACGACGACGGATGCGGCGACCGGCCGCCATGGCCCGGCGATGTGTTGCCGCCGTTCTGGCGTGCCTGGAGCGAAACGGCGGCGCGCCATGCCAGCGCGCCGCTCGAGTCCGTCGCGCTGGCGTTGCTGACATCGGCCGCCGGCCTGATCGGTGGCGCGCGCCGCGTGGCGCCGGCGCCATCGTGGTCGGAGCCGTGCGTGCTGTGGACGGCGTTGGTCGGTGCCGCCGCCGGCGGAAAGACGGCGGCGATGGAAACGTCGCTGCGCCTGGTGCGTGCGCTGGATCGCGATCTT
>DATEIF010000806.1:0-12370 GCA_035279205.1 Vineibacter sp. | reverse complement strand
GCGAAGCGAAGGATCTTGCGGTGTTGGCATCAACACTGTCGGCGCTGATATCTCATCAGTGCCGACGCTCTTTGAATGATCCACCGCAGGGTCCTTCGCTTTCGCTCAGGACGACAGCAGTGGCTAATTCCAACTCATTGTTGCTATTTTGTTCTTGATCTCTATCTGAGAAGTTAGTATACCCTGGATGAGAGTGCGTCTGTCGTCAGGGTTGAACGATAGGGAGGATTTTCTGGCCATATCTGGCCATTATCTGCCGCGCATCTGGCCACCATGGGCGGATCCTATAAGGCCTTGAAATCACAAGAGAAAGCGATTTTCTGGCCATATCTGCCTTTTCTGCCAGGGGGCGTTCCCGCTGCCGCTATCCCAGCACCAGCGACGGCAGCGGCGCCAGCGAAGTGAGCTCGCGGGCGAGTTGACCGGGCAGCCGTTCGCGCGGTGCGCCGCCGCGGTTGATCCAGCACACCTGGAAGCCGAAATGCGCTGCCGCGTGGGCATCCCAGCCGTTGGACGACAGGAAGCAGATCTCGTTGGGCGCCACGCCCAGCCCGTCGGTGGCCAGACGGTAGACGCGCGGATCGGTCTTGAAGGCCTTCACCGCATCGACGCTCAGCAGCGCGTCGAACAGCGACGTGAAACCGGCATTGCGCACGACGGCACCCAGCATCTGCGGATCGCCGTTGGAGAGGATCGCGGTCTTCATGCCGCCGGCACGCAGCGCGTCCAGCGTCGCACGCACTTCGGGAAAGGGATCGAGGTGGAGATAGGCGTCCATCAGCGTGTCGCGGATGCCGGGCGTGGTGATGCCGCAGGCTTCCAGGCAGTAGTCGAGCGCCTCGCCGGTGACCTGCCAGAAGGGGGCGTAGGTGCCGGCGAAGGTGCGCAGCCACGTGTAGCTGATCTGCTTCTGCCGCCACATCTCCGACAGGCGGTCGGCCTGCGGCCCGATGGCCTCGCGCTGGCGCACGACAGCGGCGTTGAAGTCGAACAGCGTGCCGTAGGCATCGAACACGCAGGCTTTGATGCCGCTCAGGCGGTCGGTCATGGAGGCCGTCCTTCGATCAGTCCGTCATCCCGAGCGCAGCGAGTGATCTCCTGGAAACAGAGTCTCCTGTCGCGGGAGATCCCTCGCTGCGCTCGGGATGACGTGCGTGTCAAGTCACCGCTGCGGCACCGGCACCGTGCGGAACTGGCCGTTGAGGCGGTCGCGGTAGACGACGACACCTTCCATCACGCGATGCACGTAGTTGCGGGTCTCGCGGAACGGGATCAGCTCGATCCAGTCGACCATGTCGATGGCGCCGGTGCGCGGATCGCCGATGGACTCCAGCCAGCGTGTGACGCGGTTGGGGCCGGCGTTGTAGCCGGCCAGCGCCAGCTCGTAGGAGCCGCCGAACTTCTCCAGCATGTCACCGAGATAGCGCGTGCCCAACGTGACGTTATAGCCAGGATCGCGCGTCAGCCGGTCGGCATCGAAAGGCTGGCCGACCTTGCCCGCCACATCCCGTGCCGTGCCGGGCAACAGCTGCATCAGCCCCAGCGCACCGGAGGACGAGACGGCGCCGGTGTTGAAGCTGCTCTCCTGGCGGGTCAGCGACAGCACCAGCGCGCGCTCGATGGCACCGGTGGCGCCGAGATCGACCACGGGATAGGCGGCATCGAACAGCACCACGCCGGACTCGACGCCGCGGCGGGCCAGCGCCACCGCCACATCGGGCCGGCCGAGGTCGATCGCCAGCGCCGCGCTCAGCCCCAGCTCGCCGGCGCTGCCGGCCAGCCGGCCCAGCCGCAGCAGGAACAACCGCGCGCGATCGTCCTCGCCGATCTGCTTCAGCCAGCGTGCTACCGACACGATCTCGCGCCGCTCGACGGTGCGGCGCTCGACGTCGGTCACCACCGGGTCGGTGGGCATCTGCGTGGCGTTGTTGGGCAGCTTCTTGGCCGCGAGCTGGCCGTAGAACGTCTGGCCGTACTGCGCGCCGCGGTCGTACCACAAGGTGGCGTCGCGCGTGCGCCGCGCCGCTTCGTGCGTGCGGCCCAGCCAGTAGGCGGCGCGGCTCTTGGACACCGGTGTCGAGACGTTGTCCTCCAAGGTCTGGAAGTGACGCAGCGCCTGGTCCGGCTTCTTCAGCCAGCGCAGCGCGATCCAGCCGGCCATGAACTCGGCCTCGGCGAAGGCGACGCCACGCTTCAGCCCATGCGCCGCCACCAGACGATAGGCCTGCTCGATGCGCTTGGCCTGCAGCGCATCGCGCGCCATGGTCTGGCGCTCGTTCCACCAGCTGTCGTCCTGCTCCAGGTTTGCCGGCAGGTTCTGCATGATGCTGAGCGCGCCGGCGTTGTCGCCGGTGCGGCGCAGGTAGCGCACGCGGTCGAGCAGCAGGCGACCGTCCTGCTGCTGCGCCGCCGGCACCGCGCGCAGCACGGTGACGACCTCGGGTGCCTTGGCCGCCATCGCCAGGCGCGCTTCGGCGATCGGCCGGTAGTCGTCGGGCAACTTGGGCACCAGATCGCGCGCGACCTTGTCGCGGTTCTCGCGCATCAGGCGGTCGAAGCGCTCGACATGGTCGGTCGCCTGCAGATGCTTGCCATAGACCGTCAGGAACGTGATCTCGTCGTTGGGACGGAAGGTGCCGATGCGCCAGCTTTCGCGCGCCAGCGCCGGCACCTGGTCGGCGGCGACCTGTTCGGCCGCTTCCAGGCGGCGCATCAGGCCGGCGCTGGTCAGCGGCGGGAAGTCCTTGAAGAACGCCATCTGCTCGGCCGGCGGTGTCTCGGACGAGATCTTGTCTTCGGCCTGGCGGCGCAGCACCGCATCGTCGGGCCAGTCGGGGCTGGCGCGCAGGAAGGCGACGATGGCGGCGAAGGTCGTGTCGCTCTTGGGCTGCCGTGCGATCGACCACTCGACAAATTTCATCAGGCCGCCGTTGCGCGTGGGCGCAATGGCGCGGCGCGCATCGTCCCAGCGCTGCTCGTCGACGGCCTTGAGCGCGTCGGTGAAGGCGCGCACGACGTCGGGCGGCAGCGGCGGGACCTCGGCCAGCGCGCTGGCCACCTTGTCGGGCTGCTGCGGGGCGATCGTGGAGCCGCCTTCGGCGGGCGGCACATAGCCACCCGTGGGCGGCCGGGGACCGCTGGCCGGTGGCGGTGTCGAGGCGGGACCTTGCACTGTCCGTCCGCCGGGCGTGCGTACGGCTGGGCCTGGCGACTCGGCGGCCGGTGCGCCGGCGCCATCACCGGTACCCTTGAGGATGGTCACTTGCGCCTGCAGCGGCGACGCGGCCATCGCCACCGCCAGGATCGCCGAGACCGACAAGACACGTCCTGCACAAAGGATAGGCACGGGGACCCACTTCTTCACGGGCCGGCAAGGTATCGGCACCCGACAGCTCTGTCCAACGCGACGGGTCATCGCAATGGCGCCGCGTGTTGTTTCGCAGGGTGCGGCGATGGCCACACAGCCATGCACGATGACGATGGCGATTTGCCGTGGCCTTGATAAGCTGGTTGCCAAGTCGGCATCGGATGCTCCCAACGCGCATCAATCAAACGGCCGATCGGAGGAAACAGATGAGACGCAAGCTGGACATGATTCCGGCCGCGATGGCCGTTGCTGCGTTCCTGGGGGCAGGCACCACCGCCTGGGCCCAAGGCACGATCAAGATAGCCTACACGGACCCGTTGTCGGGTCCGTTTGCACAGGTGGGCGACTCGAACCTCAAGCAATTCCAGTACATCCTCGACTACATCAATTCCAAGGGCGGAGCACTGGGCAAGAAGTTCGAGATCGTGCCGTTCGACAACAAGTCGCAGCCGTCCGATGCCTTGCTGGCGCTCAAGAGCGCCACCGACCAGAACATGCCGTTCATCATGCAATGCAGCGGCTCCAATATTGCGGCGGCGCTGATTGAAGCTGTCGACAAGCACAACGAGCGCAACCCTGACAACCGCATCATCTACGTCAATTGCGGCGCGGTTGCGACCGAGCTCACCAACGAGAAGTGCAGCTTCTGGCATTTCCGCTTCGACATCCATGCGGCCATGAAGGCCGAGACCATGGTGCGGGCGCTGCCCAAGGACGTCACCAAGATATACCTGCTGAACCAGGACTACCTGTTCGGCCAGTCCGTGCAGCGCGACGTCAAGGAGTTCCTGAAGAAGCTACGCCCCGACGTGCAGGTGGTGGGCGACGAGCTGATCCCGCTGGGCAAGGTCAAGGACTTCTCGCCCTATATCACCAAGATCAAGGCCGCCGGTACCCAGGCGCTGATCACCGGCAACTGGGGCCCCGACATGTCGCTGCTGATCAAGGCCGGCATGGATGCCGGTCTCGATATCCGTTACTACACGATGTACGCGCACTTGACCGGCGGGCCCACCGCGATCGGCCCGGGCGGCGACGACAAGGTACGCGCCATCATGCCGTTCAGCGAGAATATCGCCGTCGAGGAGAAGAATGCCGAGGTCGAGGCCTGGACCAAGGCATTCCGTGACAAGCACAGCTTCGACTTCTACGCCGCCGGCTTCCGCACCATCTTCGAGTTCCTGCAGGCCGGCGTCACCAAGGCCGGGGCCGTCGATGCGACCAAGATCGCCTACGCCATGGAAGGCCTGGATATGAAGGACTTCCTCGGCCACCCCGCGATCATGCGCAAGGACGACCACCAGGTGCTGACCAACTACTATGTCGGCGTCTTCAAGAAGGGCGTGAAATACGACTCCGAGAAGACCGGCCTGGGCTGGGCCACCGAGGCCACCGTCACGGCCAAGGATCTCGACCAGCCCAACACCTGCAAGATGAAGCGGCCGAAGTAGTTTGACTCCTCCCCACGCAGTGGGGAGGTGCCCCGAAGGGGCGGAGGGGACCTCTCGTGGTCTTGGTAACAAAGACCACGTCGGCTCCCCATCCGGCCTTCGGCCACCTTCCCCACTGCGTGGGGAAGGAAAGAGATCGGACCCCGCCCCATGGAAGTCTTTCTCGTCTCGCTGTTGAACGGCCTTGTCTACGGCATGCTGCTGTTCATGCTGGCCAGCGGGCTCACGCTGATCTTCAGCATGATGGGCGTGCTGAACTTCGCGCATGCCAGCGCCTACATGCTGGGCGCCTATTTCGCCTTCACCATCAGCCTCTATGTCGGCTTCTGGCCGGCGCTGATCCTGGCGCCGCTGGTGTGCGGCCTGATCGGGGCGGCGATCGAGATGTACGGGCTGCGGCGCGTGCACAAGAACGGCCACATCGCCGAGCTGCTGTTCACCTTCGGGCTGGCGCTGGTCATCGAGAAATGCGTGCAGATGACGTGGGGCCTGGTGGCGGTCCCGTACCGTGTGCCGGCAGGGCTCGATTTCCCGCTGTTCAGCGTCTACGGCACCAACTTCCATGCCTACCGCGCCTTCATGCTGCTGATCTCGGCGCTGATGTTCGTCTCGATCTGGCTGGCGCTGACCCGCACGCGCGTGGGCCTCATCATCCAGGCGTCGCTCACGCATCCCGAGATGGTGGGTGCGCTGGGCCACAACGTGCCGCGCGTCTTCACCCTGGTGTTCGCCGGCGGCACGGCGCTGGCCGGCCTGGCCGGCGTGATCGGCGGCAACTACCAGGTCACCGAGCCCTCGATGGCGTTCGCCATGGGGCCGATCGTCTTTGTGGTCGTGGTGTTCGGCGGGCTGGGTTCGCTGACCGGCTGCTTCATCGCCTCGCTGCTGATGGGCCTGATCCAGACCTTCGCCATCGTGCTCGACTATTCGCTCGCCGACCTGCTGAAGCAGTTCGGCATCACCATCACCAGCAGCACGCCGTTCGCCGAGGTGTTGAACGTGCCCATTCCGCGCATCGGCGCCTTGTTGCCGTACATCCTGCTGGTGCTGATCCTGCTGGTCAAACCACGCGGCCTGATGGGGACTCGCGACACATGAGCGCCGATGCCGACTCCCTGCCGCGGGTGACGCCTGCCGCAGCCGACATGGTCACGCCGCGGCCGTTCCTGCGCGAGCACTGGCCGTGGTTCGTTGCGATCCTCATCGCGATCGTGATGCCGTGGTTCTTCTTCAACTGGTCGACCGGGCGGCACTCGGGCTTCGTGCTCACCATGCTGAGCGAGATCGGTCTGATGACCATCTTCGCGCTGTCCTTCAACATGCAGATGGGCCACACCGGCCTGCTGTCGTTCGGGCACGCCATCCTGTTCGGACTGGGCGGCTACTGCACGGCGCACGCGCTCAATGCCATCAAGGACGGCGGCGTGTGGCTGCCGACCGAGCTGGTGCCGCTGGTCGGCGGCGTGGGCGGGCTCTTCTTCGGCATCCTGTTCGGCTATCTCGCCACCAAGCAGCGCGCCACCGCGTTCGCCATGATCACCATGGGCATGGGCGAGCTGGTAGCCGCCGCGGCCCTGATGTTCATGGGCTTCTTCGGCGGCGAGGGCGGTGTCAGCACCAACCGCGTGACCGGTGTCAGCCTGCTGGGCGCCAGCTACAGCAGCTCGTGGCAGGTCTACTACCTGATCGTGGTGTGGACCGTGATCTGCGTGGTGGCGATGCGGCTGCAGACCATGACGCCGCTGGGCCGCATGGCCAATGCCTGCCGCGACAATTTCGAGCGCGCGCAGTTCGTGGGCTATGACCCGCGCATGGTGCGCTTCTACCAGTTCGTGCTGTCGGGCTTCTTCGCCGGCATCGCCGGCGGGCTCTATGCCATCCTCTACGAAATCGTGACCTTCGATACGGTGGCGGCGCCTAAGTCGGCCACCGCGCTGCTGGCGACCTATATCGGCGGCGCCGGCGGGTTCTTCGGGCCGATCCTGGGCACCATCCTGGTGGTGCTGCTGCAGAGCGGCGTCAGCCTGCTGAGCAATGCGTGGCTGCTCTATGTCGGCGTGCTGTTCATCATCATGGTGATGTTCGCGCCCGGCGGCATCGTCGGCCTGATCGCGGCCCATGCGCCGATCGCGCGCATCGGCCGGCTGCGCGAGCTGGTCGTGCCCTATATCCGCGTCCTGATCCCGGGACTCATGGCCGTGCTGGGCTTCATCGCCCTGGTGGAGCTGGCGTCGTTCACCACCATCGGCGCCTCGCAGGGCAAGAAGCTCGCCCTCGGCGGCATGGCCATCGACACGGCCACGGCGATGCCGTGGATCGTGGCGGCCGCGGCGTTGATATTGGGCGGCTTCTGGCTGCGGCGCGAGGCGGCCGCGTTCCGCCGCCGCTGGGATGCGCTGATCGACGAGGCAAAGGCGCAGGGAGCGGCGGCATGAGCGACGTGGCCATTTCGCTCACATCCGTGCGCAAGAGCTTCGGCGCCACGGAGATCATCCGCGGCGTCGACCTCGACATTCCGAGAGGCCAGCGCCACGCCATCATCGGCCCTAACGGGGCCGGCAAGACCACGCTGTTCAACCTCATCAGCGGCCGCTTTCCCGTGACGTCAGGCTCCATCGCGCTCAACGGCACGCCGATCGACGGGCTGGCGCCGCACGAGATCAACCGCCGCGGCCTGTCGCGCAGCTTCCAGATCACGTCGATCTTTCCCCGCATGACGGTGTTCGAGAACATCCGCTGCGGCCTGCTGTGGGCGCGCGGCTACAAGTACTCGTTCTGGCGGCTGCTGGGACGCCAGAAGAGCCTGAATGCGGAGAGCGAACGGCTGCTGGAGCGCCTGAACCTGGGCGCCCGGCGCAACCTGCCGGCGGGCCTGTTGTCCTATGCCGAGCAGAGGGCGCTGGAAGTGGGCATCACCATCGCTGGCGGCGCCGACGTGGTGCTGCTCGACGAGCCGACCGCGGGCATGAGCCACAGCGAGACCGACTACGCCGTGTCGCTGATCCGCAGCGTCACCGAAGGCAAGACGCTGCTGATGGTCGAGCACGACATGAGCGTGATCTTCGGGCTGGCCGACGTCATCACCGTGCTGGTCTACGGCGAGGTGATCGCCAGCGACGTGCCGTCGAAGATCCGCGCCAACAAGGCGGTGCAGGAAGCCTATCTCGGCACGGAGGCGGCGTGATGCTCGAGGTCAGCGACCTGCATGCCTACTACGGCAAGAGCCACATCCTGCAGGGCGTCGACCTGCGCATCGGCGAAGGCGAGATCGTGAGCCTGCTGGGCCGCAACGGGGTGGGCCGCTCGACCACCTGCAAGGCGATCATGGGCCTGGTGCCGCCGCAGGGTGCGATCACGTTCAAGGGCCGCACCATCGCCGGCTTGCGCTCCGACCAGATCGCCCACGCCGGCATCGGCTATGTGCCCGAGGACCGCCAGGTCTTCCCGACCTTGACGGTGCGGCAGAACCTGGAGCTTGGCCTCAAGCGCTCGGGCGTCTTCGGGCGCTGGACGTTCGACGACATGTTCAAGCTGTTTCCCAACCTGGGCGAGCGGCGCGACAATCCGGCCGGCGTGCTGTCGGGCGGCGAGCAGCAGATGCTGACCATGTGCCGCACGCTGATGGGCGATCCCGACCTGGTCATCATCGACGAGCCGACGGAAGGACTGGCGCCCAAGCTGGTGGAGCAGGTGGCCCGCCTGCTCGACGAGATCGCCCACCGCGGCGTCGCCATCCTGCTGGTGGAGCAGAAGCTCACTATCGCGCTCAAGATCTCGCGCCGGCTCTACGTCATGGGCCACGGCCACATCGTCTTCGAGGGCACGCCGGCCGAGCTGTCGGCCAACGCCGCCGTGCGCAAGGAGTGGCTGGAGGTCTGACATCCGGTCGGTCCGCCTTGGACGGAAAAGGCCGGGCGCCTGGCGAGAAGATCATTGACCATTCTCGCCCGTGGTTGATCTTGTCCCCGGTTCGGGGGAGAGGATGAGCAACAGCGCCCATAGCGGTTCAGGCGACACGTCGTCGGGACGGCCAACCCGTGTCGTGGCGGACACGGCGTCGCCGGCATTCGACAAGCTGGTCGCCAACGATGATGCCCTGATGCCGCTGAAGTCAGGCGTCGTGCTCAACAACACCCATCGCGTCGAGCGCTTGCTGGCGCGCGGCGGCATGGGTGAGGTCTATAGCGCCACCAACCTGCTGACCGGCGATGCGGTGGCGCTGAAGGTCATTCGGCCCGAGCTGGTCAGCGACCCGCAGATGCGGGCGCTGTTCCTGCGCGAGGCCACGGCGCTGCGCCAGATCCGTCATCCCACGATCGTCGCCTATGAAGGGGTGCACGCCGAGGCGGACGGGCGGGTCTACCTGGTGATGGACCTGATCGAAGGGCCATCGTTGGCCAAGCGCGTGCTGGAGCGCCCGCTGACGGTGCCGCAGGTGCGCGCGCTGCGCCACCGCCTGGCGCTGGGCCTGCTGGCGGCGCATGAGCAGAACATCGTTCACCGCGACCTGTCGCCCGACAACATCGTGCTGCGCGACGGCGATCTGGAGCGGGCCACCATCATCGATTTCGGCATCGCCAAGAAGACCGACGGGCTTGGCGTCAGCGTCATCGGCAGCAGCTTCGCCGGCAAGATGGAGTACGCCTCGCCCGAGCAGATGGGCCTGTTCGGCAACGCCGTCGATAGGCGCTCGGACATCTACAGCCTGGGGCTGGTGCTGGCCGCGGCGGCGCTGGGCCGCCCGCTGCCGATGGCCGATACGCCGGCGCTGGCCGTCGAGCAGCGCAAGCGCGTGCCGGACCTCTCGGCGCTGCCGGCGCCGTTGCGGCCCGAGCTGGCGGCGATGCTGCAGCCCGATCCGGCACGGCGTCTGCAGTCGATGCGCGACGTGCTGGCGCTCGACAACGGCGCCGTGCCGCGGCCGCGCCGGCATGGCCGCATCGCCATGGCCGCTGTCGCGGCGTTCGTCCTGGTGGCAGCGGTGTTGGTCGGGGTCTTCAGGCCGGCCTGGATCGCCGACGGCATGCGTCGCATCGAGAGCATGGCGGCAAAGCCCGCCGCGCCCAAGCCCGAACCGCAGCCCGAGCGGCGGGAGACGGCGGCGCGAATGGCGCCCGGCCAGACATTCCGCGACTGCGCCGATTGTCCCGAGATGATGCAGCTGCCGCCTGGCGCGTTCATGATGGGATCGACGCCGGAGGAGCGGGAACGGGAAGGCGTACCGGCCGTGTGGGGCGATGCCGAGGGACCGCCGCGCCAAGTGACGATCGGCTACAGCTACGCCATCGGCCGCTACGAAGTGAGCCTGGGCGAGTTCGCCCTGTTCGTGCAGACGACCGGGCATCCCATGAACGACTCGTGCTGGCGCAACCCCGGCTTCGAGCAGACCTATGGCGATCCGGTGGTCTGCGTGACGTGGAACGATGCCGAGGCGTATGCCGCCTGGCTGAGCCGTATCACGGGCAAGACCTACCGCCTGCCGACCGAGGCGGAGTGGGAATACGCCACCCGCGCCAACACGACGACGGCCCGCTACTGGGGCGATGACCTGCAGGAAGTCTGCAGCCACGCCAACGTGCTGGAGACCGTGGTCAAGTGCACCGACGGCTACACCCACACCGCGCCGGTGGGCCAGTTCCGGCCCAATGCATTCCACCTGCACGATACGCTGGGCAACGTCGCGGAGTGGGTCGAGGACTGCTGGACGGCGCGCAATGACGGGGTCCCGACGGACACCGCCACCTGCGCCGTCCGCGGCACGCGCGGCGGCTCGTGGAACGCCGAGCCCTGGCGCGTGCGTGCCGCCGCCCGCAGCGGCACGCCACCCGGCACCCGCAGCGGCGAGATCGGCTTTCGCCTGGTCCGCGTCGACTGACATCCTGTGGCTAGTTTTGAGGCAGCCCGCCTTGCCCCTGCGGGAGGGAGGGGCTAATTTGCCGAATCACGTTCGGGCGCGGTCCATTCACCGCGCTGTCAGGGAGATCACCATGTTCAGTGGATCGCTCGTCGCGCTCATCACGCCCTTCAAGAACGGCGGAGTCGACGAGAAAGCCTTCCAGGACTTCGTGTCCTGGCAGATCAAGGAGGGCACCGACGGGTTGATCCCGTGCGGCACCACCGGCGAGTCGCCGACGCTCAGCCACGACGAGCACAAGCGCGTGGTCGAGCTCTGCATCGAGGCCGCCAAGGGCACCGGCGTGCCGGTCATCGCCGGCACCGGCTCGAACTCGACGGCCGAGGCGATCGACTTCACCAAGCACGCCAAGAAGGCCGGCGCCGACGCCTGCCTGGTGGTGACGCCGTACTACAACAAGCCGACGCAGGAAGGGCTGTACCAGCACTTCAAGGCGATCAACGACGCCGTTGACCTACCGATCATCATCTACAACATCCCGCCGCGGTCGGTGATCGACATGTCGATCGACACCATGGCGCGCCTGGCGAGCGACTGTAAGAACGTCGTCGGCGTCAAGGACGCCACCTACGACATGGCGCGGGTGACCCTGACGCGGCTGAAGATCGGCAAGGACTTCTGCCAGCTCTCGGGCGAGGACGCCTCGGCCGTGGGCTTCCTGGGACAGGGCGGCCATGGCTGCATCTCGGTGACGGCCAACATCGCCCCGCGCCTGTGCGCGGAGATGCACGACGCCTGGAAGGCGCGCGACCTCGACAAGGTGTTCGAGATCCAGGACCGCCTGATGCCGCTGCACAAGGCGCTGTTCGTCGAGACCAGCCCGTCGCCGGTCAAGTACGGTGCCGAGCTGCTGGGCAAGTCCGACGGCAAGGTGCGCCTGCCGCTGGTGGCGCCGTTCGACGCTACCAAGAAGCAGGTGCGCGACGCCATGGTGCACGCCGGCCTGCTGAACTAAATAGAGGCACAACGAGACCAGGCACGGGCCGCGCCGGCGCTGTCGGCGCGGCCCGTGCCGTCAGGAATATTGACGTCATGGCACGGCCGGTACTGATCGAAGGGCACATCGCGGCCCACAACCGCAAGGCGCTGCACAACTACTTCATCGAGGAGCGGCTCGAGGCCGGCATCGCGCTCACCGGCACCGAGGTGAAGTCGCTGCGCGGCGGCAAGAGCAACATCATCGATGCGCATGCCGCCGTCGTTCGCGACGAGCTGTGGCTGGTGAACGCCTACATCCCTGAGTACACGCAGGGCAACCGCTTCAACCACGAGCCACGGCGTAAGCGCCGCCTCCTGCTGCATCGGCGCCAGATCAGCCGCCTGACCGGCGCCATCCAGCGCGAGGGCTACACGCTGGTGCCGCTGTCGATCTTCTTCAACGACCGCGGCATGGCCAAGGTCGAGCTGGGCCTGGCCAAGGGCAAGAAGCAGCACGACAAGCGCGCTACCGAGAAGACGCGCGACTGGCAACGCACGCGCCAACGCCTGCTGAAGCGCGGCGAGTGACGCATCGCTTCATGGTGAGCTTGTCGAACCATGAAGGCACAGCTGCGTCGCGAAATTCCTCGCTGCGGTTGTCCCGGCGGCGGGCTACACTTGCCGGCAAGAGTGTCGATCATCCGGGAGGATAGTCATGGC
>DATEIF010000805.1:0-2552 GCA_035279205.1 Vineibacter sp. | reverse complement strand
AAGGGCAAGTAGTCCGACGAACGCAATCACAGGGATGGGGCGACTTGCGGGTCGCCCCCTTCTGATCTCCAGGTCGAATCGTCAGGAACATGCTTCTTCTGCGCCTGCTCGCGGGCGTGTCGTCGGCGCTGGCCGCGGTGTCGATCGCCGCGACGGTCCTGGCGGCCGACCTCACGGCCCTCGCCAACAGTCTCACGACCGGCAGCTTCGGCGACCGCGAGGCGGCGATCGCTGCGATGGCAGCGTCGGGCGAGGCTCGCGCCGCGCCCATCCTCGAGGCGCTGGGTGCGGGCCAGCTCTATGTCCGCAAGTCTGATCAGACGGTGGTGATCGGCAAGCCCGGCGGCAACCAGCTCGCCTTGTCGGACGCCGTCACCGGCAAGCCCGCCGGGGCCGCTGTCGAGGCCGAGCTCGACCGCGTGCGGGTCAACAACCGTTTGCGTGGCGTCATCGAGGCTGCCGTCGGCTCGCTCACACTGATGAACTCCGATGCCCGGATGCGGCGCGGTGCGGCCGAATCGTTGTTCAAGCGGCCCGATCCGGCGGCGTTGGGCGCGCTCGATGCGGCGATTGCGGCCGAGAAGGACGCGCGCGTCAAGACGGCGTTCCAGGAGGCGCGCGCGGCCATCGTGTTGGCTTCCGACGCGTCGAAGCAGGACAAGCTCGCTGCCCTCGACGTCGTGCGCGAGAAGGGCAACCGCGACGCGCTGAGCGTCCTGCAGGCGGCCGTCAACAGCCAGGGCGACCCGGAGGTGAAGGCCGCCGCGACGACCGCCGCCGCCTCGGTACGCCAGGCCCTGGCGGCCTGGGAGGCGGCGCAGAACGTCTGGTACGGCATCTCGCTGGGCTCGGTGCTGCTGCTGGCGGCGATCGGGCTGGCCATCACCTTCGGCACCATGGGCGTGATCAACATGGCGCACGGCGAGATGGTGATGCTGGGCGCCTACACGACGTTCGTGGTGCAGGATCTCATCCGGACCTCGGCACCGCATCTGTTCGACGCGTCGCTGCTGATCGCGCTGCCGCTGGCGTTCGTGGTCGCAGGCGCTGTCGGCATCGCCATCGAGCGCTGCATCATTCGTTTCCTGTACGGCCGGCCGCTCGATACGCTGCTCGCCACCTGGGGCCTGTCGCTGGTGCTGCAGCAGGCCGTGCGCTCGATCTTCGGCCCGTCCAATCGCGAGGTCGGCGCGCCGTCCTTCATGTCGGGCGCCTTCCAGGTCGGACAGATCACCGTCACCTACGGCCGACTGTGGATCGTGGTGTTCTCGCTCCTGGTCTTCGCCGCCCTCATCCTGGTGCTGCGCAAGACGCCGCTCGGCCTCTACATGCGCGCGGTCACCCAGAATCGGCCGATGGCCTCGGCCATGGGGATCCGCACACCGCGCGTCGATGCGCTGACCTTCGGGCTCGGCTCGGGCATCGCCGGTCTCGCCGGCGTGGCGCTGAGCCAGATCGACAATGTCAGCCCCAATCTCGGCCAGGGCTACATCATCGACTCCTTCATGGTCGTGGTGTTCGGCGGCGTCGGCAATCTCTTCGGCACCCTGGTCGGCGCGACTGCGCTCGGCATCGTCAACAAGTTCCTCGAGCCCTATGCCGGCGCCGTGCTGGGCAAGATCCTGGTGCTGGTGTTCATCATCCTGTTCATCCAGCGGCGGCCGCGCGGCCTGTTCGCGCTCAAGGGCCGGTCGGTCGAATGATCACGCGCTTCCTCTGGCAGGGCATGGGCCCGAGCTTGCGCGCCGCCGTGCTGTTCGTGCTGGCGATCGGCATCATCCTGCCGCTGCTCAACCAGCTGCTGCCGGCCAGCAGCGCTCTCTACGTGCCGGCCTGGGTGCTGCAACTCATTGGCAAGTACCTCTGCTTCGCCTCGCTGGCGCTCGCCGTCGACCTCGTCTGGGGCTTCTGCGGCATCCTCACGCTCGGCCACGCCGCCTTCTTCGCGCTGGGCGGCTACTGCATGGGCATGTACCTGATGCGCCAGATCGGCAGCCGCGGCCAGTACGGCAATCCGCTGCTGCCCGACTTCATGGTGTTCCTGAACTACAAGGAGCTGCCCTGGTTCTGGCACGGCTTCGACCAGTTCTGGTTCGCCGCCATCATGATCGTCCTGGTGCCGAGCCTGCTCGCCCTGGCGCTGGGCTGGTTCGCCTTCAGGAGTCGCGTCACCGGCGTCTATCTCTCGATCATCACCCAGGCCATGACCTTTGCCCTCATGCTGGCGTTCTTCCGGAACGACATGGGGCTCGGCGGCAACAACGGCATGACCGACTTCAAGGACATACTGGGCTTTTCCGTTCAGTCCGATGCGACGCGCGCCACACTGTGCTTCGCCTCGGCGCTGGTGTTGGCGATCTTCCTGGTGATCTCGGCTGCCGTCGTCGGCTCGCGCTTCGGCAAGGCGCTGACCGCGGTGCGCGACGCCGAGAGCCGCATGCGCTTCCTGGGCTACCGGGTCGACGGCTACAAGCTGTTCGTCTTCGTTCTGTCGGCGGCGATGGCGGGCATTGCCGGCGCGCTCTACGTGCCCCAGGTCGGCATCATCAATC
>DATEIF010000804.1:0-6000 GCA_035279205.1 Vineibacter sp. | reverse complement strand
GTCAGCGGCCTGTTCATGGTCGGCGATGCTAGCCGCACCCGATTGATCCGGGTTGCTGACTTCCGGGCGTCGCCCAAAAAAGAAAGGGGCCCAAAAAGAAAAGGCCGCCGTTCCGGGGGGAGGATGGAACGGCGGCCAGAGCCTCTTGCGAGGCTGAACGTGGCTTGGGGGAACCACGTTCGGGGGAGATACCCCCCTTAAGTAGGCGCGACCTGTGGCTCGCGCTAGGCCCAAATGGGGCGAAACTGTGGTATTTTAGTCACACTATGATCCGGTCGTAAACTACAAGAATTTCAAGTTCTTAGTCATTTTCCGATCAGCCTGCTTGGTCTACCAAGCCAAATTGCACGGCACACGAAACTATCTCGTGCATAGCTGTACGAGTGACCGCATACCGGACTCGACGGGATGTCGTCAGGCCGTTGCCAGACCGCGCAATTCGTTGGCCGCGACCGTCAGCATCGCTAGATCTAGGGCAGGCTGCGACTTGAGGTCGACCACCACCCGATCGACGCGGTCCAGCGACTCCCGCCGGGGCGCAATCCAGGTCTCGATCAGGCCCACCACATCGATGGCCCCGGCCTCGACCGGCGCCCCGGCCAGCGCCGAGGCGGCCAGGTTGCGCTGAACTGTCGCAAAATCGTCGACCACGGCGTTGCCTGCCATCATCTGCCAGTGCGTTTCGCGTGGCAGTCGGTCGGCCGCCGCCCGTAGCCAGTCGAACCCCAGGCGGGCGCCGAGGTCGAAATAGAGCCGGGCCGCATCGACCACGGGAACGCGCGAGATCGCCGCCAGGGCCGCGATGTCGCCGGCCGCCGCCAGTGTATCCAGCGCCGCCACGCGCCGCGCCAACGCCTCGGGCACACCGGCCTGGATGAACGTGCTCGCCCGCTCGGCGATCGCGGCGCGCTCGCCTTGCGGCAATAAGCTGTCGAGCTCGGCTGCCATGGTGGCGACGGCCGGGCGCAGGGCGTCGACGGCGCGCGTCATGTCGACCGGCCGCGGCAGGCCACGCAAGGCCCACAGCGTGCCGCGCTCGATCAGGCGCTGCGTGGCGATCAGCATCGCCGTCTGGGCCGGGGCAACCAGCTGGGCATCGAGCGACTCGATCTCGGCCCACAGGTCGCGCAGCAGGAAGCTGTCACGCACGATGGCGAAGCAGCGGGCGATATCGGCGGTCGAGGCGCCGGTGCGGTCGCGGATGTCGTGCACAAAGGTGCTGCCCACGCGATTGACCATCGAGTTGGTCACTTGCAGTGCAGCGATCTCGCGCCGCAGCCGATGGCGGCGGATCGAGTCGGAGAAGCCCTCGCGCATGGCGAGGGGGAAGTAGCGCAGCAACTCGGCTTCGAGCAGCGGATCGTCGGGCAGGTCGGACGCCAGGATCTCGTCGTGGACCACGATCTTGCCGTAGGCCAGCAGCACGCAGAGTTCCGGCCGCGTCAGGGGCTGGCCGGCCGACGCGCGGCGTTTCATGGCGTCGTTGTCGGGCAGGAACTCCACGGCGCGGTCGAGGCGACCGACGCGTTCGAGCGCCCGCATCATCCGTGCATGCTTCTCGTGCAGCGCCATCGCCTGCGCCGCCGCGACGGTGATCGCCTGCGTCTGCTGGTAGTTGTGGCGCAACACCAGGTCGCCCACTTCGTCGGTCATCGACGCCATCAGGCGATCGCGCGCTTCCATGCCCAGCGCCTGGCGCCGTACCGCATCGCCCAGCGCGATCTTGATGTTGACCTCGTGATCGGAGGTATCGACACCGGCGGAGTTATCCATGGCGTCGGTGTTGATCTTCACGCCGGCCTGCGCCGCCTCGATGCGACCGCGCTGGGTGACGCCGAGATTGGCGCCTTCACCCACGACGCGGGCCCGTACGTCGCGGCCATCGATGCGCAGCGTGTCGTTGGCCTTGTCGCCGGCGTCGGCGTGCGTCTCGTTCGAGGCTTTCACGTAGTTGCCGATGCCGCCGAAGAACAGCAGATCGACGGGCGCCTTGAGGATGGCGCGCATCAGGTCGTTGGGCGCGACCTGCTCGGACTCGATATCGAGCGCGGCGCGGGCCTCCGGCGTCACCGTTACCGACTTCGCGGCGCGCTCGACGATGAAGCCGCCCGGCGACAGCTTCTTGCGGTCGTAGTCGGCCCACGACGAGCGCGGCAGATCGAACAGGCGCTGGCGCTCGGCGAAGCTGATCGCCGGATCGGGGTCGGGATCGACGAAGATGTGGCGATGGTCGAAGGCTGCCAGCAGGCGCGTCTTGTCGGACCGCAGTGCGCCGTTGCCGAAAACGTCGCCCGACATGTCGCCGATGCCGACCATGGTGAACGGCGTGGTCTGCGTATCCAGCCCCAGCTCGCGGAAGTGGCGCTTCACGCTCTCCCAGGCGCCGCGCGCCGTGATGCCCATCTTCTTGTGGTCATAGCCGACCGAGCCCCCGGAGGCGAACGCATCGGCGAGCCAGAAGCCGTACTCGGCCGACACGCCGTTGGCGATATCGGAGAAGGTCGCGGTGCCCTTGTCGGCGGCGACCACCAGATAGGGATCATCGCCGTCGTGGCGCAGCACATGCTGCGGCGACACGATGCTGCCGTTGGCGTCGAGATTGTCGGTGATATCGAGCATGCCGCGGATCAAGGTCTTGTAGCACTCGATGCCCTCGGCCTGGACCTGATCGCGCGTACCGCCGGCCGGCGGCCGCTTGACGTAGAAGCCGCCCTTGGAGCCGACCGGCACGATGACGGCATTCTTCACCATCTGCGCTTTCATCAGGCCCAGGATCTCGGTGCGGAAATCCTCGCGCCGATCGGACCAGCGGATACCGCCGCGCGCGACCGGTCCGCCGCGCAGATGCACGCCCTCGACCCGCGGGCTGTAGACGAAGATCTCGACCATCGGCCGCGGCAGCGGCAGTTCGTCGAGGTGACGGCTGTCGAGCTTGAACGAGACATAGGGCTTGGGCCGACCGTCGGCGGCGATCTGCCAGAAGTTGGTGCGCTGCGTGCACTCGATGGCATTGAGGTAGCGCCGCAGGATGCGATCCTCGTCGAGGCTCGCCACCTGCTCCAGCGCCGAGCCGATCGACGTGCGCGCCTTCTCGATGCGCTCTTGACGCTCCGCCGAATCGGCTGCGCCCAGCGCCGGGTCGAGCCGGGCACGGAACAGGGCGGCAAGATCGGCGGCAATGTCGATGTTGGTCGCCAGCGCGCGCTCGATGTAGTCCTGGCTGAACGGGAAGCCGGCCTGGCGCAGGAACTTGGCATAGGCGCGCAGCACGATCACGTCGCGCGCCTCGATCTCGGCGCCGAGCACGAGGCGGTTGAAGCCATCGCTCTCCATGTCGCCGGTCCACACCGCGCCCAGCGTCTCGGCAAAGCCGGCCCGCTCGGCATCGACGTCGACGGCACGGCCGTCGGCGGTCTCCAGAACGAAATCGTGCAACCACACGGGGCCGTCGGGCAGCGACAGCCGATAGGGCGTCTCGGTCAGCACCCGCAGGCCCATCGCCTCGAGCGGCGGCAGGATGTCCGACAGCGGGATCGGCTGGGCGGCGCGCATCAGCTTCACCGCCATCTGGTGCGGCGCCTGCTCGGCGCGGCGATAGAGATCGATACCCAGCGGCACGCCGCCCTGGATCGACAACGCCTGGGCAAGGTCACTCGCCGCCGCCACGCCGTCGAAGGTCTCGCGGTACGCGACCGGGAAGGCTGTCGCCATGCGCCGCGCCAACCCGAGCCCGTCGGCCTCGCCGTGGCGTTCGACCAGCGCCGCCTTGAGCTTGTCGCTCCAGGTCCGCGCCGCTTCGGCCAGCTCGCGCTCGACGTTGTTGGCATCGGGCAGCTTGGCCATCGGGTCGGATGGCCGCAGGGTGAACAGCACCCGCGCCAGCATCGATTCGTCGCCGACATTGACGGAGAAGCTCTCGACCGTGCCGCGGTAGGCCCGCTCAAGGATGGTGGCGAAGCGCTTGCGCAGGTCGCTGTCGTAGCTGTCGCGCGGCGCATAGACCAGGCAGGTCACGAAACGGCCAGCCGCATCGGGGCGGGCGAACAATGCGACGCGCTGGCGCTCCTGCAGCTGCAGGACGCCGGTGGCCATGGCGAACAGCGTGTCTTCGTCGGCCTGGAACAGTTCGTCGCGCGGATGCGTCTCGATGATGTTGATCAGCGCCTTGCCGTCGTGGCTGGCGGGGTCGTAGCCGGCGCGGTCGATGACCGCCTCGACCTTGCGTCGCAGCAGCGGAATCTCGCGCGGCGAGGCGTGATAGGCGGACGAGGTGAACAGGCCGGCAAAGCGTCGCTCGCCGGTGACCTTGCCCTTGGCGTCGTAGGTCTTGACCGCGATCACATCCATGGTGCCGGCGCGGTGGACACGCGATGGCCGATCGCTCTTCAACACGAGAATGGGCGCGGCCGACGCCGCGAAGCTCGCGAGCGCCGCTCGGCCCTGCGGGTGCGGGTCGAACAGCCGCTCCTCATCGCCGCGCAGGATGCCGAGGCCCGAGCCGGGCACGACCTCGTAGGTCACCGGCCCCTTCTTGCCGCCACCGTATTTGAAACGGCGGAAGCCGAGGAAACTGTAGTGATTGTCCTCGACCCAGCGCAGGAAGGTGGCCGCTTCCTCCAGTGCCGCCCGCTGCGCCGGCACGCGGCCCGATGCCATGGCAAGCTCGCCCACGGCATCCAGGGCCGATTGCCGCATGGCGAACCAGTCAGCGACCGCGACCTTCACTTCCGACAGGGCCCGCGCCAGCGCCGACGCCAGATCGGCACGGTCCGCGTCGCCCGCGATACGATCGATTTCGATCCGCATGATCGACTCGCGCGCCGCGCCGCGCGCGGGACCGCCGAAAGCGGTGAGCTTGCCCTTGGCATCGCGCGCCACCGGCATCACCGGATGCGCCATCAGATGCACCGCGAGGTCACGGCGCGTGAATTCCATGCGCACCGAATCGACCAGGAACGGCATGTCGTCGTTGACGATCTCGACCACCGTGTAGCGGCTGCGGTAGCCGTGCGTCTGCGGCGTCGGGTCATAGACCCGCAGCTTGGCGCCCTCGTCCGGGCGCCGCTGCATGAACTCGAACAACACCCGGGCCTGCACGGCCCGATCCACCGCCGGTGCGGCTGCGATGTCATCGGGCGCCAGCGCCTCGTAGAGGCGATGGGCGAAGCGCGCCGCCTCGTCGCCGTCGGCGCGGGCCGCCTCGATCACCGCCGCCAGTGTCTTGTTGAGGGTTTCGTCGCCGGCCGTGCGTGCGTCCATCGTTCCCTCCCTGTGGCGATGGCGCCATCAATGCCGCGTCACCGCGGGGAAATGCTAGCGCAATCGCGCGACGCCAGCCATTTCACAAAAATGTAAGCGGTCACCCGTTTTAGCATCCGCAGCGCATCGCGACGGGCTCCTTATCGGCGCTACCGATCCATGTTGATCCACAGCGCACGAATGCCGATCGCTGCTGGCATTTTGCTCCGTCGCTCCGGGCCGAGGCGCAGAAAGCCTGACTATTTTGTCAAAGTGCCAAGGAATCCGCCGCAAGGCGCGCTTTGTTCTCCTTTTTACTGCACCGCAACAAGAAATCCGAGTGAGTAGAGTGGTCAATATTCGATTCGGCTTTTCTCCATCTTTTCAATCTGTTGCGCCGTCTTTCTTGTGATTCTCGCTCAAGGGAAAAGTTTGAGGATGACAGGCGCCGGCAGCGACATATGATCGACATATAGTGGTCAGGGTAACCGCCCTACCGATATGTGGTAGCAGTCCACAAACCATCCTGCCCACAGGGGTGGACAAGACGCTGACGGGGGCGCCAAGTGTTTGATGTAGTTCAGCTTCAGAGCGGCGGCCGCGTTGTGACCGAGCGTGGTCGAGACGACAAACTCACCGCGTTCGGCAAGGCGACCTTGTCGGACCGCTACCTGTTGCCCGGCGAAAGCTATCAGGACCTGTTCGCGCGCGTGGCGTCGGCGTATGCCGACGACGATGCGCACGCGCAGCGGCTCTATGACT
>DATEIF010000803.1:0-2725 GCA_035279205.1 Vineibacter sp. | reverse complement strand
GCGTGATCCGAGGACACGATCTGGAAGACGCCGCCGGACAGCCCGTCCCAGATCGCGGCCTGGTTGGCCTTGTCCCGCGGCGGCGGGCTGCAGATGCATTTCGCACCTTCGAAGCCGTGGCCATGCAGGTCGGCTTCGGTCAGCACCATGTATTGCGGGCAGGTTTCGGCAAAGATCTTCAGGCCTCTTCCCTGGGCCCAGTGGATCTGCTCGACCGCCTCGCGCCCGGAGACATGCACGATCAGGATCGGCACGTCGGCGAGCTCGGCCATCGTGATGGCCCGATGCGTGGCCTCGCGCTCGACCGCCATCGGGCGCGACGTGGCGTGATAGCGCGGTTCAGTATGGCCGGCCGCGAGCAGCTTGTCGGTCAGCCAGCCGATGAAATCCGAGTTCTCGGCATGGATCATGGCCATCGCGCCGTCGCGGCGGGCAACAGTCAACAGATCGAGGACCTGACGATCGTTCAGTTTCATGTCGTCGTAGGTCATGTAGATCTTGAACGACGTGTAGCCGTCGCGGATCAGCGCCGGCAGGTCCTGGCCGATCAGCTGCTCGGTCGGGTCGCTGATGATCAGGTGGAAGGCGTAGTCGATGAACGACCGCCCGCGCGCCCGGTTGTGATAATCCTCGACGGCGGCGCGCAGCGACTGTCCGCGGAACTGGCAGGCGAAGGGAATGATGGTCGTGGTGCCGCCGCAGGCGGCGGAGCGGGAGCCGGTATAGAAATCGTCGGCCATGACCGAGCCGTCGCTGGTGGGCTGGTCGAAATGGCAGTGCCCGTCGACGCCGCCGGGCAGGACCAGCCGGCCACCGGCGTCGATCTCCCGCTCGCCGGCGGCGAGCTTGCTGCCGATCGCGGCGATCTTGCCATTGGCGATTCCCAGGTCCGCCGCGAAGACGTCGGCGGCGGTGGCCAAGGTTCCATGGCGGATGACAACGTCGAACTGCGGCATGGCCTTTTCCAATCACTTGTCCATCGGATGCGTCTTCCGGAAATGATCGGCGATATCGGCGCGCCGCGCGACCCAGATGCTGTCGCCCATGGCCGCCAGCCGCTGCAGGATCGCCTGCACGGCGGCAAACCGCGCCGGCCGGCCGCAGATGCGAAGATGGAAGCCGATCGACAGCATGGATGACCGCCCGGCCACCGCTTCCTGCGCCAGCACGTCCAAGGCCGCCCCGACATAACGCGAGAACTGGTCCGGCTCCACAAAACCGTTGGGATGGAAGAACTTCATGTCGTTGGTGTCGAACCCGTAGGGCAGCACGAGCATGCGCTGCCCCGTGTCCAGGACGTCCCAATACGGCAGGTCATCGTTCAGGGCGTTCGAATCGTAGGTGAAGCCAAGCTCGGCCAGCAGGGACCGGGTCCAGGCGCTCTGGCCGCCGCGCGACATGAAGCCGACCGGCTGCACCTGCGTCGCGGCCGCGATCGTCTCGCGCGTGCGGATGATGTCCGCCTTCTCGGTCTGGGGATCGGTGTATCTCGAATGCGCCAGCCAGCGCCATCCGTGCACGGCCGGCTCGTGCCCCGCGTCGGTCACGGCGCGCGCCAGATCGGGAACCCGCTCGACGGTCCGCCCGCACATCATGAAGGTGGCACTGACTCGCCGGGCCTCCAGGGCGTCCAGGAAACGCCACAGCCCGGTCCGCATGCCGTAGTCGAAGACCTGCTCCTGCACCAGGTCGCGGATGCCGGGAGGCTGGACGGAAATGACCTCGCCGAAGGGTTCGTTCTCCGCATCGCCGTCTTCGATCGAGCGTTCGCCGCCTTCCTCGAAATTCACGGCCAGTGAAACGGCAACCCGGGCGCCGTTGGGCCATATGATCGTCGGCCGGTTGCGGCCATAGCCGCGGAGGTCACGCCTTATGGTCATGGCGGATCAGCTTCTCGCGGCCTGGCGAGCGAAGCCGCCAAAGCGCTCGGCGGCGATCAGCCCCAGCAGGGTCGCGATCACCACCACGCCCGACACAGCCGCGACGCGGACATCGAGGCTGCCTTCGAGGATCGCCCACAGCTTGATGGGCAGCACCTCGGTGCGGGCATCGGCCAGGAACAGCGATACCGGCACGTTGTCGAACGAGGACAGGAAGGCCACGAAGCCGCTTGCGATGATGCCCCGGCGGATCAGCGGCAAGGTCACGCGCCTGAAGGTGTACCAGCGGCTCGCGCCCAGGCTGATCGAGCAGGTGATCAGCACCGGGTTCAATTGCTGCAGCGATGCGCCGACCATCCTGATCACGTAGGGAATGCAGATGATGATATGGCCCAGCACCAGCGTCGCCGTCGACAGGCGGATCGCCAGCATGTTGAAGACCAGCAGCAGCGACAGGCCGAACGCCATCGCCGGCAGCACCATCGGGGACATGAAGAGCGCATCGAGGATGCGCGCGAGCCGCGACTGGCTGCGGGCGATGCCGAGCGCCGCCGCTGTCCCCAGTACTCCGGATCCGATCGTCGCCATGACCGCGACGTTCAGGCTGGTAAGCGCCGGCTGGATGATCTCGTCGGACACCAGCAGCTCCGCATACCAGCGGATCGACCAGCTGGGCGGCGGGAACTTCAAGGTGATCCCGCCGGTGAAGGAGATGATCACGACCACGGCGGTCGGCGCCAGCAGCAGCAACATGGTGAAGCCGGACAGGATGCCGATCGTCGCTGAATAGAGCCGGTCCTGAGGGCTACGCTGCATCGACTCCTCGCATGTAGCGTCGTGATACG
>DATEIF010000802.1:0-2241 GCA_035279205.1 Vineibacter sp. | reverse complement strand
GAAAGCGGCACGCCGCAGATCAGCCTGGGCTGGCCGTGGTGGCTGGTGGTGCTGCTCGCTATCGCCGCCGGCACGCTGAGCGCCACCTTCATCGGCTGGCTGTCGGTGCGCACCGAGGGCATCTACACCATCATGATCACGCTCGCCATCGGCGTGGCGTTCTTCTACCTGGCGCAGCAGAACTACGAAATCTTCAACGGCTTCCAGGGCTTCCAGAAAGTCGTGCCGCCGATGGTGCTGGGCATCGACTGGCGCGCGCCCATTCCGTACTACTACCTCGCCCTGTTCTGGGCGCTCTGCGGCTACTTCTTCGTGAAGTACCTGATCCGCGCCCCGTTCGGCGTCGCCCTGCAGGGCGTGCGCGACAACGCGCGCCGCATGAGCGCGCTGGGCTTCAGCCCGGTGGCGCACCGCGTGGCGGCCTATGCCGTGGCCGGCATGATCGCCGCGATCGGCGGCGTGCTGCTGGTCTGGTACAACGGGCTGATCACGCCCGGCTCGGTCGGCACGGGCTGGCTGATCAACATCCTGATCATTGCCGTGCTGGGCGGCCTGCGCCATCCGATCGGGCCGTTCATCGGCGCCGTCGTGTTCGTGCTGCTGCAGAACTTCGCCATCGATCTCGTCGACCGCGAGCGCTTCAACCTCGTGATCGGGCTCATCTTCCTGGTGATCGTGCTGTTCTCGCCCGACGGCCTGCTGGGCTGGTGGGCGTGGCTGCGCGAGCGGGCGACGCGGCGGTTCGCACCGCAGCGATCGGCCGCGCGCGGCAGTGACTGGCGTTCAGTAGGCGTACAACAAGTGCGGCCGGCTGGCCGCTCATAGACAGATGAGGAGGACATCCATGACGCGGCGTACGACGACGTGGTTTGGGGCACTGGCGGGCGCGGCGGTGGCTGCCGTCCTGCCGGCGAGCCTTCAGGCGCAGGACACCATCAAGATCGGCCTGCTGGCCACCCTGGAGGGCCCGTTCGCGGCCGGCGGCCAGGACGGCATGCGCGGCGCCGAGCTGGCGCTGAAGCAACGCGGCGGCACGGTGGCCGGCAAGAAGATCGAGTTCATCAAAGCATCCTCGGATGCCAAGCCCGACGTGGCGGTCAACGCCACCCGCAAGCTGGTCGAGCAGGACAAGGTCCAGATCATGATCGGGCCGCTGTCGGGCTCGGAAGGCATCGCGGTCAAGGA
Organism: Vineibacter sp.; assembly: GCA_035279205.1. Classification (GTDB taxonomy): domain Bacteria; phylum Pseudomonadota; class Alphaproteobacteria; order Reyranellales; family Reyranellaceae; genus Vineibacter. Next base: position 1,056 of record DATEIF010000802.1, on the reverse strand, counting down.
CTACTCCAAGTCGCAGCCCAACATCACGTTCATCAACGGCTCGTCGGGCGCGCAGGCCACGACCTTGGTCGATCCGTCACCCAACTTCTTCCGCTTCAACACCGATGGCGCGCAGTGGATGGTCGGCCTCGGCGACTACGCGCTCAACACCAAGAAGTACAAGAAGATGGCGCTGATCGCCGAGGACTATGCCTTCCCGTACTCCCAGGTGCAGGGCTTCATGGCCGAGTACTGCAAGCTGGGCGGCAAGGTGACGCACAAGGCCTGGGTGCCGCTGGGCAGCAAGGATTATTCCTCGGTGATCGCAAAGCTGCCGCGGGACATCGACGCAGTGCTCGTCGTGCTGGGCGGCGCCGACGCCGTGAACTTCCTGACCCAGTACGAGCAGGCCGGCGGCGACAAGCCCATGGTCGGCGGCTCGATCACGGTCGATCAGACGGTGCTGAACTTCAAGGGCAAGCGTCGCGAATCGCTGCTGGGCACGCCGTCGGCCGGGCCGATGGCCGACAGCATCGACACGGCGGAGTGGAAGAAGTTCGTGGCCGACTACAAGGCCAACTTCAAGGACGGCTTCCCCAGCCCGTCGCTGTTCGCCTACGTCTACTATATCAACGTGAAGGCAGCACTGGACGGGCTTGAGGCGGTCAAGGGCGACCTCTCCGGCAACCAGGCAAAGTACCGTGAGGCGCTCGCCAAGCTCGTGCTCAAGACCCCCACGGGTGATGTGACGCTGGACAGCAACCGCCAGGCCATCGGCCCGACTTTCATCACCGAGGTGGCGAAGGGCGCCGATGGCGGCTTCTTCAACAAGGTGGTGAAGACCATCCCCAAGGTCGACCAGCAGCTGAACCTGGGCAAGACCGAGTTCGACAAGATGGGCCTGGGCTCGCGCGACGTGCCGAACTGCCCGTAGTCTTTCCTCCCCAACGACGTTGGGGAGGTGCCCCGAAGGGGCGGAGGGGATCCGACGTGGTGTTCGCAATTGAGAGACCACGTCGGATCCCCCTCCGGCCTTCGGCCACCTCCCCCAACTGCGTTGGGGGAGGGAGAGAGTGC
>DATEIF010000801.1:0-16156 GCA_035279205.1 Vineibacter sp. | reverse complement strand
GACACGCTGCAGTTCAATGGCGCCAACGTTGCCGAGAACATCGACATCGCCGCCAACGGTGGGCGCGTGCGGTTCTTCCGCGACATTGCCAACGTGACCATGGATCTCAACGACGTCGAGCATGTGAACTTCCGTGCCCTGGGCGGCGTTGATCACATCACCATCAACGACCTCAGCGGCACCGACGTCACCGAGGTGAACATCGACCTGGCTCAGGCCGGTGGTGGCGGCGATCTCCTGGCCGATACGGTCACGGTCCATGCCACCAGCGGCGATGACGCGGTCTCGGTGTTCAACGATGCCGATGGCGTGCACGTCGTGGGTCTTGCCGCGCAGGTGAACATCTCCGGTGTGGACGCGACGCTCGACCAGCTCGAGATCAAGGGCGGCGCCGGCAACGACGTCATCGATGCCTCGGCAATGCCGGCGGCGATGCTGCTGACCTTGAACGGGGGCGATGGCGATGACGTTCTGATCGGCGGTGCCGGCAGCAATCACCTGGTAGGCGGTGCCGGCGATGACATTCTGATCGGCGGTGCGGGTGACGACGTGCTCGACGGCGGCGACGGGGATGACGTGCTGATCGGCGGTGGCGGCAACGACACCTTCATCGGTGGCGAAATCGTCATCCAGGGCTTCCAGGCCGGCATCGGCGCTGGTGACGCCGTCGACCTGTCCAGGGTCACGGGCGCCACCGATTTCAACGCAGTGTTGGCGCATGCCCAGGACGTCAACGGCGACGTCGTGATCGACTTCGGCCACGGTGACACGATCACCTTGGCCAACCTTAGGGTCGCGCAGCTGGCTGCCGACGACTTCTTGTTGGCCGCGTAGCAGCGCGGCGAACGGACGCTTCCCACCTTCCCCTCCGGGGAAGGTGGGCGTTTGTGAGGGTTTCTCAGTGTCCCCATCATCCGAACAGGTCACGGCACGGGTCCGGCGGGCAACGCGGGTTGTCCTGTTCTGGGTCTTCGTGGTCAGCGCCGGCATCAACCTGCTGATGCTGACCAGCCCGCTCTACATGCTGCAGGTCTACGACCGCGTCATTGCCGCGCGCCATGTCGATACGCTGGTCTATCTGACGGTGATGGCCGTCGGGGCGCTCGCCGTGCTGGCGTTGCTGGAGCATGTGCGCACGACGGTCGGGCTTCGGCTCGGAGCCTGGTACGACCGTCAGCTCGCCGGCGCGGTCATCGAGGCGACCGTCGGCGCGGCGCAGGCATCGGGCGGCAGCCGCGGCGTGCCGGCGCTGCGCGATCTGGCGGCCGTGCGCGCGCTGTTTACCGGCGGCGGCCTCTGGCCGCTGCTCGACGCACCGTGGAGCCTTCTGTTCTACGGCGTCGTTTTCATGATCCATCCCTGGCTGGGCTGGTGCGGTGTCGCCGGCGGTGTGTTGCTGATCGCGATCGCCGCCGCCAACGAGCTGGCGACCCGCGCTGCGGTGAAGGACGCCGGCCGGCACACCATCCGCGCCGTGGGCGATGCCGATGCCGCCGTGCGCAACACCGACGCCCTGCTGGCCATGGGCATGCTGCCCGGCTTCCTGCGCCGCTGGCAGCACCTGAATGACGCGGCGCTGGGCTCCCATGGCGTGGCGGGTGGCCGTTCGGCCGCACTGTCGGCGCTGGCCAAGTTCGTGCGCTTCAACCTGCAGGTCGCGATCCTGGCGCTGGGTGCGTATCTTTCGATCCGCGGCGAGGTGACGGGCGGCGCGATGGTGGCCGCGTCGATCATCATCGCGCGCGCCGTGGCACCACCGGAGCAGGCGATCGGCGCCTGGCGTTCGATCGTGGCCGCTCAGACGGCATGGCAGCGCCTGACGAGCCTGCTGCAGGCGGCCGGCGGCAAGGCCGCACTGATGCAGTTGCCACGTCCCGCCGGCGCATTGGCCGTGAAGCGGGCGGTCTACACCGCCGGCAACGCGCCCGAGCCGATCATCCGCCAGGTCTCCTTTGCGCTCGCCGGTGGGGAGAGCCTCGCCATCATCGGCCCGTCCGGCGCCGGCAAAACGACCTTGCTGCGGCTGCTGGTGGGCAGTCTGGTGCCGCAGACGGGCGCGGTGCGCCTGGATGCGGCCGCGATCGACAGCTGGAACGCGGACGACAAAGCGCACTATGTCGGCTACCTGCCGCAGGACGTCGAACTGTTCAACGCCACGGTGCGCGACAACATCGCCCGCTTCAGCGACGCTTCCGACGAGGCCGTGATCGCGGCGGCGACTCTGGCCGGCGCGCACGAGATCATCCTGAAGCTGCCCCAGGGCTACGCCACGGTGCTGGGCCCGGGTGGGGTGACGTTGTCGGGCGGGCAGCGGCAGCGCATTGGCCTGGCCCGTGCCCTGTTCGGCGACCCGCGCCTGGTCGTGCTCGATGAACCCAACGCCAACCTCGATCCCGATGGCGAGCGGGCGCTGCTCGACGCCCTGCGTCTGCTGAAGCAGCACAAGGTGACGGTCGTGCTGGTGACGCATCGGCTGGCGATCACGGCCGACATCGACAAGGTGCTGAAACTGCGCGACGGCCAGGTGGAAGCCTTCGGTCCGCGCGCCGAGCTGCTGGCGCCCGTGGCCACACCGTCGGTGCCGGCGATCGCCGCGGCACGCAATCGCACCACAAGCCCGTCGGCGGCCGCCGCAGGGAGCGACTGATGTCAGAGGCTGACAACCATAGCGTGGCGCAGGGCGCCGCGCAGTCGATCGGCGCGCGCCGGCCGCTGCTCTTCGCCATGACCTTGTTCATCGCGTTTATCGGCGGGTTTGGTGCCTGGTCGTCACTGGCGCCGCTGGAGAGCGCGACCATCGCGCCGGGCCTCGTCGTCGTCGACACCAACCGCAAGGCCGTTCAGCATCTCGAAGGCGGCGTCGTTGCCCGGCTGCAGGCGCGCGAGGGCGAGACGGTCAGCGCCGGCCAACTGCTGGTGCTGCTCGACCAGACCCAGGCACGGTCCGCGGTCGACCGGCTGCGCGCGCAATTGCTGGCGTCCCTGGCGTTGCAGGCACGCCTCAAGTCGGAACGGGATCAGCTGGCGAGCATCGCCTTTCCGCCTGAGCTGACAGCGGCGGACGACCCCACGGTCGCGGACCTGATCAGGGCCGAGCGGCATGTCTTTGAAACCCGGCGCGAGCAGATCGACGGCCAGATCCGCATCCTGCGCCAGCGCAACGCGCAGGTGGACGAGGAGATCCGCGGTCTTGTCGACGAGATCAGGGCCGAGGATGTGCAGCTCAGGCTGATCCGCGAGGAGATGGCCGACGTCGAGGCGCTGGTCGTCAAGGGACTGGAGCGCAAGCCGCGCCTGCTGGCGCTGCAGCGCCAGGCGGCCAGCATCGAAGGCCTGCGGGCCCAGAACGTCGCCCGCATCGCGCGCAACCGGCAGACCATCGGCGAAAACGACATGCGGGTGCTCGACCTGCAGGCCCAGTACCTGTCCGAGTCCGTCCAGAAGCTGCGTGACGAGGAAGCGCGCATCGTCGAGACGCGCGAGAAGCTGCGGGCCGCCGAGGACGTCCTGCAACGCACCGAAATCCGCGCCCCTGCTGCCGGTCGCGTTCAGAGCCTCAAGGTGTTCACCGTCGGCGGCGTCGTGCCGCCGCGCGAGACCATCATGGAGATCGTGCCGGCCGACGAGAAGCTGATCGTCGAGGCGCGGATGTCCACGGCCGATATCGACAAGATGCAGGCCGGACTGCCGGTGCAGTTGCGCTTCACCGCGTTCAACCAGCGCAGCACGCCGTCGCTCGATGGCCGTGTGCTCAGCGTCTCGGCTGATCGCATGAACGAGCCGCAGTCCGGCGCGGCCTTCTACCTGCTGCGCATCACCGTCGACCAGGGCGCATCGTTGCCGGACGGCATGAGCCTCTATCCCGGCATGCCGGTGGAGGTCACCGTCAAGACAGGGGCTCAGACTGTGCTCGCCTACCTGAGCAAGCCGCTGCGCGATTCCATGCACCGCGCGCTGCGCGAGAACTGAAACAGAAGGGGCGGGATCTTGCGATCCCGCCCCCTTTGCCTCGGCACCGATGCGGTGTCTTTACTGGACGACCTCGAACAGGCCGGCCGCGCCCATGCCGCCGCCGATGCACATGGTCACGACCACGTTCTTGGCCTTGCGACGACGGCCCTCGATCAGGGCGTGGCCGACGCAGCGGGCGCCGGTCATGCCGTAGGGATGGCCGATCGAGATCGAGCCGCCGTTGACGTTGAGCTTGTCGTTGGGGATGCCGAGCTTGTCGCGGCAGTAGAGCACCTGAACGGCGAACGCCTCGTTGAGCTCCCACAGGTCGATGTCTTCCATCTTGAGCCCGAAGCGCTTCAGAAGCGGCGGCACGGCGTAGACCGGGCCGATGCCCATCTCGTCCGGCTCGCAGCCGGCCACCACCAGGCCCTTGTAGATGCCCAGCGGCTTCAGCCCGCGCTTGGCGGCCTCGGCATCGCTCATGATCACGGCGGCCGAGGCGCCGTCCGACAGCTGGCTGGCGTTGCCGGCGGTGATGAACTTGTCGGGGCCCATCACCGGCTGCAGCTTGGTCAGGCCTTCCAGGTTGGTGTCGGGCCGGTTGCCTTCGTCCTTGGCAAGCTTCACGGTCTTCTTCGACGTCTCGCCAGTGTTCTTGTCGGTGACGACCATCACCGATTCCATCGCCACGATCTCGTCGTCGAACTTGCCGGCCTGCTGCGCGGCAGCGGTGCGCAGCTGGCTCTGCAGGGCGTATTCGTCCTGCGCCTCGCGGCTGATCTTGTAGCGCGCCGCCACGGTGTCGGCGGTCTGGATCATCGAGTGGTAGATGCCCGGCCGCTTCTCCATCACCCATTCATTGACCAGGCGATGGCGGTTGGTCTGGCCCTGGGTGAGCGAGATCGACTCCAGCCCGCCGGCGACCATCACCGGGACCTTGTCGATCAGCACGCGCTGGGCGGCCATCGAGATGGTCTGCAGGCCCGACGAGCAGAACCGGTTGACGGTGACGCCCGAGACACTGACCGGGGCGCCCGCACGCATCGCCGCGACGCGCGCCACGTTCGAGCCGGTGGCGCCTTCGGGCGTGCCGCAGCCGAGGATCACGTCCTCGACCTCGCCCAGCTCGACCTTGGCACGCTCGGCGGCGTTCTTGATGACGTGGGCGCCGAGATCGGCACCATGGGTGTCGTTGAAGACGCCACGGAAGGCTTTGCCGATCGGCGTGCGCGCAGTCGATACGATAACGGCGTCCATATGATTTCCTCCTGATGACGATGGCGGACTGTAGCCTATTTCCCTAGAGGCTGGAGAACTTCCTGTTCTCCTGCACCAGCTTCTTCAGCAGTGGCGCCGGCTCCCAGAACGGGTCGCCCGACATGTCGCGGTACTTCAGCAGCGCGTCGTGCACCGCCTTCAGGCCGACGACATTGTCGGCCCACCACATCGGGCCGCCGCGATAGACCGGCCAGCCGTAGCCGTTGACCCAGATGACGTCGATGTCGAGCGCCCGCTGCGCCATGCCTTCCTCGAGGATCTTGGCGCCCTCGTTGACCATCGGGTAGAGGCAGCGCTCGAGGATCTCCTGATCGGAGATCGCGCGGCGCGTGACGCCAAGCTTCTTCGACGTCTCCTCGATGATCTTCTCGACATCGGGATCGGGGATCGGCGTGCGGTCGGGCAGGTTGTACTTGTAGTAGCCCGCGCCGGTCTTCTGGCCGAAGCGGCCCAGCTCGCAGATGGCATCGGCAACGTAGCCGGTGTAGCGGATGTTGCGCTGCTCCTTCTCCTTCTTGCCCTGGCGGATACGCCAGCCGACGTCGTTGCCGGCCAGGTCGCTCATCTGGAACGGGCCCATCGGGAAGCCGAAGTCGAAGATCACCTTGTCGATCTGCTGCGGCAGGGCGCCTTCCTCGAGCATGAAGGCCGACTGCACACCGCGCTGGCGCAGCATGCGGTTGCCGACGAAGCCCTCGCAGACACCGACCAGGGTCGGGATCTTGCCGATCTTCTTGCTCAAGGTCATCACGGTGGCGATGACGTCCTTGGATGTCGCCTTGCCGCGCACGTTCTCCAGCAGCTTCATGACGTTGGCCGGCGAGAAGAAGTGCATGCCGATCACGTCGCCAGGCCGCTTGGTGTAGTTGGCGATCTGGTTGACGTCGAGGCCTGAGGTGTTGGTGGCGAGGATGGCGCCCGGCTTGGCGATGGCGTCCAGTTTCGTGAATACGCCTTCCTTGACTTCCATGGTCTCGAACACCGCCTCGATGATGACGTCGGCGTCCTTGAGGTCGTCGTAGGCGAGCGTCGGCTTGATCAGCGCCATGCGCTGCTCGACCTGATCCGCGGTCAGCCCACCGCGCTTGGCGGTGTTCTCGTAGTTGGTGCGGATCACCTTCATGCCGCGGTCCAGCGCCTCCTGGCTGGTCTCCAGCACGGTGACGGGGATGCCGGCGTTGGCGAAGTTCATGGCGATGCCGCCGCCCATGGTGCCGCAGCCGATGATGCCACCGGTCTTGATCTCGCGCTGCGGCGTGTCGGCCGGCACGTCGAGCACCTTGGCGGCCTCGCGCTCGGCGAAGAAGTAGTAGCGCTGCGCCGCCGACTCGCTTGACGTCAGCAGCTCGCCGAACAACTCGCGCTCGCGCTTCATGCCCTCATCGAACGGCAGATCGACGGCGGCCTGCACTGTCTTGATGATGTTCCACGGCGCCTTGAAGCCGCGTGCCTTGCGCGCGATCGACTTGGCGAAATCCTCGATGGCGGTGGGCGTGCCGAGCTTCACCGGCAGGTCGCGGATGCGGCGCAGCGGGGCGCCTTGCGCCACCAGCTCGCGCGCATAGGCGACGGCGCCGGCCAGCAGGTCGCCGTCGGCGATCTTGTCGACGATGTTCTTGCTGAGCGCTTCCTTGGCCGGGATGTGCCGGCCCGACACCATCGCTTCGAGCGCGAACTCGGCGCCGGCCAGGCGCGGCAGGCGCTGCGTGCCGCCGGCACCCGGCAGCAGGCCCAGATGCACCTCGGGCAGGCCGACGCGCGCCTGCGGCACGGCGATGCGGTAGTGGGCGCCGAAGGCCGTCTCCAGGCCGCCGCCCAGGGCGGTGCCGTGCAGGGCGGCGACGACCGGCTTGGGGCAATCTTCCATCGCCTTGATGACGTCGAGCAGCGACGCGCCGGACGGCGGCTTGCCGAACTCGCGGATGTCGGCGCCAGCGATGAAGGTGCGGCCACCGCCGATCACCACGATGGCCTTGATGGCCGGATCGGCCGCGAACGCCGCGATGCCTTCACCCAGGCCGGTACGCACGGCGGCGCTGAGCGCGTTCACCGGCGGATTGTTGACTGTCAGGATACCGATCTCGCCGTCAGTCGACCGCAGAATGGCCGCGTCGCTCATCGCATTCCCTCGCATGGTTTCGCGCCGCGAAAGCGCTTATGTGCATATGCAGACCGCTTAGCACGACTAGCCGGACGGCGCGATAGAGGGAGTTTTTCAGTGCCGCCTTAACTTGAATTTTAGTTATCCGAGTTCGGCAGCCACGGCGGCCGTGGACGAGGCGAGGTCCAACCCCAATCCGCCAACATCTCGATAACTGCCGCTCGATCCCAAAGGTCGTTTAGCTCCATAGCAGAATAGCCGTATCCCGCAGCAGTCAGCGCGTCTGCGTACGGTTTAAGCGCCGCATAGTTGGGCTCAACAACCATTCCGTTCTCGGCTCCAAAGTTTCTGACATGAGCCGTCGCGCGGAAGCGTGAGCCGTTCGCAAGATTTATTTCGCACGGAGCCACCACCTCGATGCCGAGGTCCATTGCCAGGCGATGCCAAGCTCGAACTTGATCGATCATTCGCGCGCTTCCTGTACGAATCCGCCTTACCTCAGGGACGCTGGTGTCCGATCAGGCCTCGAGCACGCGCTTGGGGTGCATGGAGTCGACCATGCCCATGAAGGGCGGATAGATCGAATAGCCGATCAGGCTTTGCAGGGTGGGCCGCAGGTCCCGCACCGTCTCGCGCGGCACTTCGAGGAAGAAATTCTCCTGCTGCCGCAGCCACGGTGCGCAGTATTGCGCCGTGAAGGCGAGGCGGTTTCTCTCCGTGCGGTTGGCGCCGCCGCCGTGCCAGAGGGTGCCGACAAAGAACACGGCGGAGCCGGCCGGCATGACGCAGTGCATCGTCTGCACCGGTGTCGGCACGGGGCTTTGGCCCCAGTCGTGGCTGCGCGGCACGATCGCCGTGGCGCCGTTGTCCTCGGTGAAGGCGTCGATGGCCCAGATCGTGGCGGCGCCCAGGGCCGGTCGTGGACGCGGCACTTTGTAGAACCCGTCATCGTAGTGCAGTGCTTGCGCCGCTTCGCCGGGGCGGATGTTGATCAGTTGCGCCTGGCTCAGCAGGTAGTTGGGTTCGAAGAGCTGGTCGAGCAGGGCCAGCACGCGCGGATGGTCGATCAGGTCGTCCAGCAGCCGCGTCTTGGCCAGCACGTTATAGACGCGCTGGGTGTTGAAGCCCTCGAAGGCGTTGCGCCCGGCACCCTTCAGCAGGCGCGTGGTCTCGTCGCGGATCGCCGTGCAGCGTGCCGGATCGATCAGGCGTTCCAGGACCACGAAGCCGTCGCGGCGCACTGCGTCGAGGTCAGCCGCGGTTTGCGGCAGCGGCGGCCTTTGCGCGATCTCGAACCCGTAGCGTTGCGGGTGGGGTTGCATGGCGTTCCTCCTCGGTCTGGGGCCGGGCCTCAAGGTGCGTGGCCGACTCCACGAAGCTCCAGATCTCGCGCGTGAGCAGTGCGGCGTCCGGGCGGGGCTTGCGGGCCAGCGCCGTCATCACGCCGGCGCGCACGCCGCCCAGCACCATGGCCACCAGCAGGCTGGGATCGTGACGGGCGGGGATGGCGCCCTTTTCCTGCCCCTGCGCGATATTGCGGGCGCCGCGCCGGACCTGGCGTTCGAAGTGCGCTTTCTCGATCGCCGCAACCTCCGGCTCGGCCGACAGGCGGCCCAGCATCAACGGCGCCAGCGGCTCGCGATAATGGAACAACACCGCCAGCCGCACGCGCTCGTGCTCGCGCGTTGCCAAGTCGGCGACGTCGCCGATGGCTGCGTTGCCGGCCGCCTCGTCGAGGCGTGCGTAGAAATCCTCGGCCACGGCGGCCAGCAATCCGCCCTTGGAGCCGAAATGGTGATAGGCGAGACCCACCGACACATCGGCGCGGCGCGCCACCGCCAGCATCTCCAGCGATCCATTGCCGGCAACCAGCTCGGCCGCCGCTGCGTCCAGGATCCGTCGGGCCGTGTCGCTGGCAGTGCGCGGTGGAGTGGTGGTTCTGGTCTTGGCCATCGGAATTTGAATTGAATTCAATTCAAATCTAAGACCACAGCTGGTCATCGTCAAGGGCACCCACCAGATAGGGGTTGCCCGCCGCGTCGCGGTCGGGCTGATGCGCAATGCCGCGCATGATTTGCTGCCGGTTCTGCGATAAAAGCGGGGCGCGCCGGCAGGGCGAACGCCCGGCAACCCGGTAAAGTGAGATTGAGTCGATGCCGATCAAGATACCTGATGACCTTCCCGCCCGCGCCACGCTCGATGCGGAAGGGGTCATGGTGATGCGCGAGGCGGATGCCGTGCGGCAGGACATCCGGCCCATGCGCATCGGCCTGCTCAATCTGATGCCCAACAAGATCAAGACCGAGACGCAGATCGCGCGCCTGCTGGGCGCCACGCCGCTGCAGGTGGAACTGACTCTGGTCAAGATGACCAATCATGTCGCGCGCAACACCCCCAGCGAGCACATCATATCGTTCTATCGCGACTGGGAGGATGTCCGGTCCGAGAAGTTCGACGGCTTCATCGTCACCGGCGCCCCGGTGGAGACGATGCCATTCGAGCAGGTGACCTACTGGGACGAACTGCGCCGCGTCTTCGACTGGACTCAGACCCACGTCCATGGCTGTTTCAATATCTGCTGGGGTGCGCAGGCAGCGATCAACCACTTCTACGGCATTCCCAAGCACCAGCTGGCCGAAAAGGCATTCGGCGTTTTCCGCCATCGCAATCTCGCGCCGACGTCGCCTTATCTGCGTGGCTTCTCCGACGATTTCTCGATCCCGGTGTCGCGCTGGACCGAGGTGCGGCGCGAAGACATCCCGCCGGATACCGGCATGAACGTGCTGATGGAGTCGGATGAGGCGGGCCTGTGCCTGCTGGACGATCCCGTGCACAGATCGCTGCACATGTTCAATCACATCGAATACGATTCCAATTCGCTGAGCGAGGAATACTTCCGTGACGTTGGCGCCAACAAGCCGATCGCCACGCCGCGCAACTATTTCCCCAAGGATGATCCCAGCCGCCAGCCCGAGAATCGCTGGCGCAGCCAGGCCCACCTGCTGTTCGGCAACTGGATCAACCAGCTCTACCAGACGACGCCGTTCGACGTCACGACGATCGGCAACCGATAGAGCCGGCGCGACCGCTCACGCCTCCAGGCGTGCGGCGGCGCGCGTCAGAGCCGTGGACAGCATCTGGTCGCGGCCGTTGGACTGGAAGCGTTCGCGGACCTGGGTGACGGTCTGCGGCTGCGCCTCGGCCGGCGTGCCGGATTGGAAGGGCGGTTGCGGCGAGTACTGCATGCCAAGCTGTACGGCACGTGCGTAGGGCTCGCCCAGGATCTCTGCTGCCAGCGCCAGGCCGAAATCGATTCCCGCCGTCACACCGCCGCCCGTCGCGCGGTTGCGGTCGATGACATAGCGCTCCGCCGAGGGCGTGGCGCCAAACAGCGCCAGCTCGTCGAGCAGATACCAGTGCGTTGCCGCCCGGTATCCCTTGAGGAGACCCGCGGCACCCAGAAGGTGGGCGCCGGTGCACACGCTCGTCACCCAGGCCGCGCGTTCGCCGCGTGACGCCAGAAAATCGATCGTTTCGTTGTCCGTGATCAGCGCGAACGTGCCGTCCAGGCCGCCGGGCGCGAACAGGATGTCGGGATCGGGCCACGCATCGGCAAAGGCGGTGGTGGCGACGACCGACAGTCCGGCGTCGGTGGGGACATTGCCCGTCGTCTTCCAGACGAACTGCAAGGCGCCTTCCGGCCAACGAGCCCATGTCTGCAGTGGCCCGACGAGGTCGAGCAGGGTCATGCCGGGATAGACCAGCATCTGGATTTTCATCGTAGCGCCTCCGCCTCGATTGCCCACGGCGGCGGCAGCATGGATCGTGATGGCAATGGCGGGTATGACAAAAACACGGCTGAAAACTGCCATGCCCGCGATGCGTGCGACAGCGGCGGCAATTGCCGCGAGCGGAATACGGCGCGACCTTACTGGCGCTGTCGCGCGATGATCTGGTGGACCACGCCGGCGGCGAGAAGCTCCTCGTTTGACGGTCGCCAGAGGTCATCGGGCGGTGTGTTGACCGCGCGTTCGGCGAATGATTCGGCGACTCCCGCCTGGATCAGGAATGCCCGCATGGACCGCATGGAGGCAACGACATCCGTTTGTGGTAGGCCGGGAAAGATGGGGCCATGAAAACCCAGGCTCGCGCCGTCGACAAGCAGGCGGCGGCGGCCTCCCAGGTACGCGAGCGTGCAGGCGGAGTAGCACGCGTCGCTGGCAATGGTCGTCAGGTTGCGCGTGCGAATGATGCCATAGATGGCATACGCCTCACCGAGCCGTCCGCCACCACTCTGAAAATGGACCATGGTAACGCCCGGCGCCGACGCCAACAGAGCCCCGAACTCGTCGGCTGTTCCCTTGGAGAAGGTGCGGGCGAAAAGCAGCGTCGTGCCGTCCGGTGAGACCGACATCTCGCCGCGGCGCAGTTCCGCATCGCCATGGGCAATGTGCCAGAGCTCGGTCAGCGAGGGGATGCTGTTCTGGTAGGTGACAAATCCAGCCAGGGCCAGAAGCATGCACGAGACGGCGCGGCTCAACCAGACAGGCCCCGTGTCGCCCCTGTGATGACGCCGCGTGCCGGCGATCCAAAGCAAGCCGGCCTGCGCGACCGTGAAGACGAGGGCCGCCGCTGCCAACACGGCAAGCGCGACGACCAGAGCCGCCGGCGCGCTGCCGTGGTCGACGGTTGCGATGATGGAGCCCAGCCCCACGGTCAGGGCGATCAGTATCCAGGTCGCCCGTGTATAGGTTTGATAGAGCAGCGGTGCTGGCCCGACGCGCCACAGCCCGACGTCCAGCGAAGCAGGAACGTGGCCGTGGCGGTCCATCACGCCGTCGGCAGCGTGTAGTCCTTGAACGCGCGCCGCAGCTCGGTCTTGAGGATCTTGCCGGTGGCGCCGTGCGGGATGGCGTCGACGAACGCCACATCGTCAGGCAGCCACCACTTGGCGACCCTGTCCTTCACGAAGTCCAGGATCTCCTGCTTGTCGGCATGGACGCCCGATTTGAGCTGCACGATCAGCAGTGGCCGTTCGTCCCACTTGGGATGGTGGATGCCGATGACCGCCGCCTCGGCCACCGCGGGATGGCCCATGGCGGCATTCTCCAGGTCGATGGTGCTGATCCACTCGCCGCCCGACTTGATCACGTCCTTGGAGCGGTCGGTGATCACCATGGAGCCGTCCGGCTCCAGCTTCGAGACGTCGCCGGTGTGGAACCAGCCGTCCTTGGTGAACCCGCCGGTGCCTTCGCCTTTCATATAGCCGCTCACGATCCACGGACCGCGCACCAGCAGGTTGCCGCTGGCCTTGCCGTCTTTGGGCAGATCATGGCCCGCGTCGTCGACGATCTTCATCTCGACGCCGAACACCGGGCGGCCCTGCTTGGCCTGGATCTCGAAACGCTGGTCGTCGGACAGCGCGCGCTCGCCGCGGTTGAAGCGCGTGATCGTGCCGACCGGGCTCATCTCGGTCATGCCCCAGCCGTGCACCACCTCGGCGCCGTGCTCCTTCCAGAAGCGGGAGATCATCGCGTGCGGCACGGCCGAGCCGCCGATCAGCGTGCGCTTCATCTTCGACAGCTTCTTGCCGTTCTGCTCGCAATAGTTCAGCAGCGCCAGCCACACGGTCGGCACGCCGGCGCTGACATCGACATCCTCCGAGTCGAGCAGCTCGTAGACGCTGGCGCCGTCCAGTCGAAAGCCGGGGAACACCAGCTTGCAGCCGCTCATCGGCGCGCCGTAGACCAAGCCCCAGGCGTTGGCGTGGAACATGGGCACGACCGGCAGGATCGTGTTGTCGGGATTGAGCGCCAGCACCGGCCCGCTGGTCATCATGATCGAGTGCAGCACGGTCGAGCGATGGCTGTAGAGCACGCCCTTGGGATTGCCCGTCGTGCCCGACGTGTAGCAGAGCGACGATGCGGTGCGCTCATCGAACGTCGGCCACGCCAGCGTGCCGGGCTTGTCCGCGATCAGCTCCTCGTAGCACAGCAGGTTGGCGATCTTGCTGTCCTTGGGCATGTGGGCGCGGTCGGTCATCACGACGACGTGGCGCACGGTCTTGAGCTGGCCGATGACGTTCTCGACCACGGGCAGCAGGTTCAGATCGACGAAGACTACCTGGTCTTCGGCGTGATTGGCGATGTAGGCGACGTGCTCGGGCGACAGTCGTGGATTGAGCGTGTGCAGCACGGCACCGATGCCCGACACGGCGTAGTACAGCTCGAAATGGCGATAGCCGTTCCAGGCGACGGTACCAACCCGGTCGCCCAGCTTGACGCCCAGCCCTTGCAGGGCTTCGGCCAGCTGTTTGGCGCGCCGGTGCGCGTCGCGATAGGTGTAGCGATGGATCGGTCCCTCGATCGAGCGCGAGACGATCTCGACGTCGCCATAGTACTCGGCGGCGAAATCGATGATCTGCGAAATCAGCAGTGGGCGATCCTGCATCAGCCCCAGCATGGGCGGCTCCCTGTGGTTATTCGGTTGAACGTCGTGGTTCGCTTGGCCTCGGTCCTCACGCCGTCGGCAGCTTGTAGCTCTTGAAATCCTCGCGCAGCCTGGTCTTGAGAATCTTGCCGGTGGCGGTGTGCGGGATCGACTCGACGAAGGCGACGTCGTCGGGCAACCACCACTTGGCAACCTTGTCCTTGAGGAAGTCGATCAGCGCATCCTTCTCGATCGCGGTGCCGGCCTTCTTCTGGATGATGAGCAGCGGCCGCTCGTCCCATTTCGGGTGGTGGATGCCGATCACGGCCGCCTCGGCGACCGCGGGGTGCGCCATGGCGGCATTTTCCAGGTCGATCGAGCTGATCCATTCGCCGCCCGATTTGATCACGTCCTTGGAGCGGTCGGTGATCTGCATGTAACCGTCGGCATCGAGCGTAGCGACGTCGCCGGTCGGGAACCAGCCGTCGTCGCGCAGCGGATTGCCGCCTTCGTCTCGGAAATAGCCCGACGTGATCCACGGACCGCGCACCAGCAGGTCGCCGAATGCCTTGCCGTCACGGGGCAGCGCCTTGCCGCTGTCGTCGACGATCTTCATCTCAACGCCGAACAATATGCGGCCCTGCTTGGCGCGCACCGCGTCCTGCTCTTCCTTGGGCAGTTTCTGGTGCTTGGTCTTGGGTGTGTTGACCGTGCCCAGCGGGCTCATCTCGGTCATGCCCCAGGCGTGCAGCACGTCCACGCCGTAGTCGCGCTTGAAGGTCTCGATCATCGCCGGCGGGCAGGCCGAGCCGCCGATCACCGACTTGCGCAGGGTCGAGAGCTTGAGGTTCTTGGACTGCAGGTGCTGCAGCAGCAGCAGCCACACCGTCGGTACGCCGGCGGTGATGGTCACGCCCTCGGCTTCGAACAGCTCGTAGAGGCTGGGGCCGTCGAGCGCCGCGCCGGGGAACACCAGCTTGGCGCCGGACAGGCAGCCCGAGTAGGGCAGGCCCCAGGCATTGACGTGGAACATCGGCACCACCGGCAGGACGGCGTCGCGGGCCGAGATGCCGATGCCGTCCGGCAAGGCGCTGGCGTAGGCGTGCAGGATGGTCGAGCGGTGATGGTAGAGCACGCCCTTGGGGTTGCCCGTGGTGCCCGAAGTGTAGCAGAGCGACGAGGCCGTACGCTCATCGAACTGGGGCCACGCGAACGTGCCGGGCCTCCCGGCGATCAGCTCCTCGTAGACCAGCAGGTTGGGGATGTTCAGGTCGGCCGGCAGGTGGGCGCGATCGGTCATTGCCACGATGTGGCGGACCGTCTTCAGCTGCGGCGCCAGGCTCTGGATCAGCGGCAGGATGTTGAGGTCGACGAAGAGGAGCTGGTCCTCGGCGTGATTGACGATGTAGGCGATCTGCTCGGGAAAGAGGCGCGGGTTGATGGTGTGGCACACCGCGCCCATGCCGGAAATGCCGTAATAGAGCTCGAAGTGCCGATAGCCGTTCCAGGCCAGGGTCCCGATGCGGTCGCCCTGCCGGATGCCGAGCTCGGTGAGGGCCTCCGCCACCTGCTTGGCGCGCCTGTGGGCGTCCTTGTAGGTATAGCGGTGGATCGGCCCCTCGACCGTCCGCGAGACGATCTCGGTATCGCCGTGGTAGTCGGCCGCAAAGTCGATGAGCTGCGAGATCAGAAGCGGGCGATCCTGCATCAGGCCCAGCATGCGGCGGTCTCCTCGGGCGGCGTATGGTTATATCAGCCGGCCGCAATTAAGCCGTGGCCGGCAGGCCGTCAATGGCCCGCCCGGCCGCAGTCCGTTTGCTTGTGCTAAAGACTGGCCTGCACCCGATAAAGGCCGGCATAGGCGCCGCCAGCGGCCAGCAGGGCGGCGTGGCTGCCCTGCTCGATGATGCCCTGGTCGGTCAGAACGAGGATCCGATCGGCATTGCGCACCGTGGACAACCGGTGGGCAATGACGAGGGTGGTGCGTGTCTGGGCCAGCGTCAGCAGCGCCTGCTGAACCGCCCGCTCGCTCTCGTTGTCCAGCGCACTGGTGGCCTCGTCGAAGATCAGGATCGCGGGGTCCTTCAGGAAGGCGCGAGCGATGGTCAGCCGCTGCTTCTGGCCCCCGGACAGCCTCACCCCGCGCTGCCCGATGTCGGTATCGTATCCTTTCGGCAGGGCCATGATGAAATCGTGGGCATGGGCGGCCCTGGCCGCGGCGACGAGATCGGCCGCCGTGGCCTGCGGCCGGCCGTACCGCAGGTTCTCGGCGACGGTGCCCGAGAACAGCAACGGTTCCTGCAACACGATGCTTATCTGTTGCCGCAGCGACTTCAGCGTGATCGAGCGGATGTCCATACCGTCTAACTTGATCGTTCCACGCCCAGGATCGTA
>DATEIF010000800.1:0-7982 GCA_035279205.1 Vineibacter sp. | reverse complement strand
CATCATTTCCCCGTCTTGATGTTGGTCCACAGCCTGGTGCGCAGCTTGGTGTTCTCCTGGTCACCGGGGCTGATGGTGAACAGTTTGGCGCGCACGGCGTCGGGCGGGTAGATCAGCGGATCGCCCGATACCTCTTTTTTCATCAGCGGCACCGCCGCCCTGTTGCCGTTGGCATAGCCGACGGCGTCGCTGGAGGCAGCGGCGACCCTGGGTTCCAGCAGATAGTCGATCCAGCGATGCGCCTCCTCGACGTTCCTGGAATCCTTGGGGATCGCCATGACGTCGATCCAGAGCTGCGAGCCTTCCTTGGGAATGCTGTAGGTGACTTCGACGGCCTTGGGCTTGGCCTTGGCGCCGCGATCACGCGCCTGCAGGATGTCGCCAGAGAAGCTGAAGGCAACGCAGATGTCGCCGCGGGCCAGCGCGTCGATCATTTCGGCGCTGGTGAACTTGCGGATCGAGGGGCGCACCTTGCGCACCACGTCGGCGGCTTTCTCCAGGTCCTCCGGCTTCTTGCTGTCGGGATCGAGGCCCAGGTACAGCAACGCCGCCGGCAGCACGTCGGTGGGACTGTCGAGCAGCATCACGCCGCAGTCCTTGAACTTCGCCACGACGGCAGGATCGAAGATCAGCTTCAGGCTGTCGACCGGCGCATCGGCCATGCGCTTCTTGACCGCCTCGATGTTGTAGCCGATGCCCGTCGTGCCCCACATCCAGGGCACCCCGAAGGTGTTGCCGGCATCGTACTTGGCCAGCGCCTTCATGATCTCGGGATCGAGATTGCCGTAGTTTTTGAGCTGTGCCTTGTCGAGCGGCCGGAACAGGCCCGCCGCCATCTGGCGCGCGAAATGCGGCGACATGGTCGGCGTCACGACGTCGTAGCCCGACCGGCCTGTCTTCAGCTTGGCGTCGAGGATCTCGTTGGTGTCGTAGGTCGTGTAGTTGGCCTTGATGCCGCTCGCCTGCTGGAAGTTCTTCACCGCGTCCTCGGCGATGTAGTCCGTCCAGTTGTAGACGTTGACCACCTTGCCTTGCGACCAGCCGTCCGTGGCGCCCAGCACCAGGGTCAGCGCAGTCGTCAAGCAGAGGAGGGCACGTTTCATCGCAAGGCTCCTTCAGGGCGCGGGGGTGCAACGTCGGATGATGTTTGCGACGCATGGGCCTGAAAGGCAACAAGGCTTTTCACTTCTGCATCCTTCTCCCGCGAGCGGGAGAAGGTGGCCGCCACGCAGTGGCGGCCGGATGAGAGCGAACGGGCTCCGCCGTCGCGTCTGTAATCCCTCACCCTCCCTTTGCGCTTCGCGCAATGGGCCCCTCCCTCTCCCGCTTGCGGGAGAGGGAAATTCACACCCCGAGATACCGGTGCTGCAGGTCGACGTCGGCGGCCAGGTCGGCCGAGCTGCCGCTCCACACCACGCGGCCTTTCTCGACGATGTAGTGGCGGTCGGCGAGCGCAATCAGCGCCCCGACATTCTTGTCGATCACCAGGATGGCCTGGCCGTCCTGCTTCAGGCGGCGCAGGCAGCCCCAGATCTCCTGGCGGATCAGCGGTGCCAGGCCCTCGGTCGCCTCGTCGAGTATCAGCAGCTTGGGGTTGGTCATCAATGCCCGGCCGATCGCCAGCATCTGCTGCTCGCCGCCGGAGAGCTGGTTGCCCATGTTGGCATGCCGCTCGGCCAGGCGCGGGAAGAACTCGAACACACGGGCCAACGTCCACGGGTTGCGCCGGGAGTCGCGGTTGGCGGCCGCCGCCACCAGGTTCTCGCGCACCGTCAGGTTGGGAAAGATCTGCCGCCCCTCGGGCACCAGCCCCAACCCCAGCCGTGCAATGCGGTGCGACGGCAGGCCCGCGATGTCGTGCGACTGCAGCCGGATGGTGCCGGACCGCGGCGGCACGATGCCCATGATGGAATGCACCGTCGTGGTCTTACCCATGCCGTTGCGGCCCATCAACGTGACCACCTCGCCGGCGCCGATCGCAAATTCCATGCCGAACAGCACCTGGCTTTCGCCATACGCCGTGGCCAGACCGCTCACCGTCAGCATGGGGTGCTCCGGTTTGTTTCGGACCGCGCGCATCGACGCTGCAGCGTCGACCGGCTTTCGCTCTGCGCTTCGCTCCGAGCGAATGCGGGCGTGGACGCCCGCGGTCCGAAGAGCGACGCCGCCATCAGCCGCCCTCCGCTTCGCCGAGATAGGCCGTGCGCACCTCGGGATTGGCGCGGATCTCGGCCGGCGTGCCGGTGGCGATGGCGCGGCCGTAGACCAGCACGGTGATGCGGTCGGCCAGCGCGAACACGGCATCCATGTCATGCTCGATCAACAGCATGGTGCGCTGTCCGCGCAGGCTGCGCAGCAGGTCGACCATGCGTGCCGACTCCTCCGGGCCCATGCCCGCCATTGGTTCGTCGAGCAGCAGCAGGCGCGGATCGCAGGCCAGCGCCATCGCCACCTCGAGCTGGCGCTGTTCGCCGTGCGACAGGCTGGCGGCGGGATCGTCCGCCCGGTGCGCCAGGCCGACGGCGTCCAAGGCCGCGCCAGCTGGTCCGCGCAGCGAGCGGTCGGCGCGTGCCGGCCGCCAGAAGCGGAACGAATGACCCTGGCGGGCCTGCTCGGCCAGCGCCACGTTGTCCAGCGCCGTGAAATCGCGCAGCACACTGGTGATCTGGAACGAGCGTGCCAGCCCGAGCCGGACCCGCGCCGCCGCCGGCAGCAACGTGATGTCGCGGCCGGCGAATTCGATGCGGCCGGCATCGGATCGCAGGAAGCCCGAGAGCTGCGCGATCAGGGTCGTCTTGCCGGCGCCGTTGGGGCCGATCAGCGCATGTACTTCCCCTTCGCGCACGTCCAGCGACAGCCCGTCGGTGGCGACCAGGCCGCCGAAACGCTTCACCAGGCCTTCGACCTTCAGGATGTCCTGGGAGCGCGGGCCTCCGGCCCGCTCATGGGCGGGCGAGACGCCCGCGCTCCCAGGAGGGGATACTTCAGCCATGGCGGGATCTCCCGAACAGGCTGTCGATGCCGCCGCGGGCGTAGAGCACGACCAGGATCAGGATCGCGCCCAGCGCGATCTGCCAGTACTCGGCCAGCCGCAGCCAGGACTCCAGTGCCCCGGCACCGGGTCCCAGGACGGCTGCCACGCCGTCGTGCAGCCAGGTGAGGCCGATCTTCAGCAGGCCCGGCAGAAACTCCTCCAACAGCAGGAAGGCAACGGCGCCATAGACCGGGCCGAACAGGCTGCCCATGCCACCCAGCACCACCATCACGATCAGGTCGCCCGAGCGGGTCCAGTGCATCATGGCCGGCGAGATGAACTCGGTATGGTTGGCCAGCAGCGCGCCGGCCAGGCCGCAGATGGCGCCGGCGATCACGAAGGCGGTCAGCCGATAGCGGAACGTGGAGATGCCCAGCGCCTGCATGCGCGGTTCGTTGGACTTGGCGCCGCGCAGCGCCATGCCGAAGCGCGAATTCACCAGCCGGTGCACGAGACCCAGCACCAGCACCAGCACGACAAAGCACACGATATAGAAGGCGGTCGTCTTGTCCGGACCGCGGGTGGGCAGCAGGCCGGCAAAGTCGCTGCGCCGGTTGATGGTGAGGCCGTCGTCGCCGCCATAGGGCTCGAGGCCGACGCCGACGTAATAGACCAGCTGCGCAAAGGCGAGCGTGATCATGATGAAATAGACGCCGCGCGTGCGCAGCGAGAGCGCGCCGATGGCAAGCGCGAACAGGGCCGACAGACCGATGGCGACCGGGAACTGCAGGAAGCCGCTGGTGAACCCGTGATGCGCCAGGATGCCGACCGCGTACCCGCCCAGCCCGATATAGACGGCGTGGCCGAAGCTCACGATGCCGCCATAGCCCAGGATCAGGTTCAGGCTGACGGCGGCGATGGCCAGGATCAGCACGCGCGTCATCAGGGTCAGCGCGAATTTCTGGCTGATGACGCCGGCAGCGTCGAGCCACGGCGCGTACCACGGCAGCAACCCCAGCAGCACCAGCACGATGGCCGCGATCCGCCCGCGCCAGGTCATGAGCGGCCTCAGAAGCACGTCCATCGCCTAGCCGCGGGCGCCGAACAGGCCGGTGGGGCGCCAGACCAGCACGCCGGCCATCAGCAGGTAGATCGCCATCGAGGACAGCGCCGGCGCCGCCGTGTTGGCTGCCGTCACCGACAGGAAGCTCTTCAGCAGGTCGGGCAGCAGCGCCCGGCCCAGTGTGTCGATCATGCCCACGATCATGGCGGCGATGAAGGCGCCCTTGATCGAGCCGATGCCGCCGATGACGATAATCACGAAGGCCAGGATCAGGATGTTGTCGCCCATGCCGATCGACACCGTGACGATCGGCGCCGCCATCAGGCCGGCCAGCGCCGCCAGCACGGCACCCAGCCCGAACACCAGGGTGAACAATGCCTCGACGTTGATGCCCAGCGCCCCGATCATGGTGCGGTTCGATGCGCCGGCGCGGATCCACATGCCGGTGCGCGTGCGCGTCACCAGCCAGTACAGGAACAGCGCCACGGCGGCGCCGACGACGATCACCGCGAAGCGGTAGGTGGGGTAGGGCAGGTCCGGCGTCAGGAAGATCGGCTGGTTGAGCCAGGCCGGCAGCGGGATGCGCCGTCCGTCGGGTCCCCACACCAGCCGCACCATGTCGTTGGCGATCAGGATCAGCCCGAAGGTGGCCAGCACGTGGTCAAGATGGTCGCGCCGGTACAGCTTACGCACGACGATGACCTCGACCACGACGCCCAGCAGCAGGGCGGCCGGCAGCGCCAGCAGGGCACCCAGCACGAAGGAGTCGGTCCAGGCGGTGAAGCTGGCGCAGAAATAGGCACCGAACATGTAGAGCGAGCCGTGCGCCAGGTTCACGAGATCCATGATCCCGAACACCAGCGTCAGCCCGGCCGCCAGCAGGAACATCAGCAGCCCGAGCTGGATACCGTTGAGCGTCTGTTCGATCAGCAGGGTCATGGCATTCTCCCCTCTCCCGCTATGCGGGAGAGGGAGGGGCCCATCGCGCGAGCGATGGGAGGGTGAGGGACCACAATCGAGGTGGCCAGGATAAGAGCGAGTCTGTTCCCCCTCATCCGGCCGCCGCTACGCGGCGTCCACCTTCTCCCGCAAGCGGGAGAAGGGGCTCTCACTTCATCTTGCACTTGTCGCCGTAGGCGTCCTTGGCGTCCTTCATGGCGACGCCGACGGTCTTTAGCGTGTAGTTGCCCTCGGCGTCCTTCACCGTGTCCTGGATGTAGAAGTTCTGGATCGGGAACTGGTTGTTGTTGAACTTGAAGTCGCCGCGCAGCGACTTGAAGTTCGCCTTCTTCATCTCGGCACGCACCTTGTCCTTGTTGGACAGGTCACCCTTCACCGCCTCGACCGCCGAGGCGATCAGCATGATGGTGTCGTAGCTCTGGGCGCCGTAGAACGACGGATAGACGCCGTGCTTCTTCTTGAAGTCGGCGACGAACTTCTTGTTCTGCTCGTTGGGCAGGTCGTTGACCCAGGACTGCGCGCCGGGCACGCCCAGCGCCAGGTCCTTGAGCTGCGGCAGCGACAGCGCGTCGATCACGAACGCCGTGTAGAGCGGGATCGAGCCCTTGAGCCCGGTCTGGGCGTACTGCGACAGGAACTGCACGCCGTGCGCGCCGGGGAAGAAGGTGAAGACCGCGTCAGGCTTGGCGGCGCGAATCTTCGACATCTCGGCCGAGAAGTCGAGCTGGTCGGGCCACTTGGTGAGGTCCTCGCCGACGATCTCGCCTTTGAAATAGCGCTTGAAGCCGGCCAGCATGTCCTTGCCGGCGGCGTAGTTGGCGCTGATCAGGTAGACCTTCTTGATGCCTTTGTCCTGGACGAACTGGCCCATGGCGCTGGGCGTCTGGTCGTTCTGCCAGGAGGTCGAGAAGTAGTTGGGGCTGCACAGCTCGCCCGCGATCTGCGACGGGCCGGCGTTGGAGCTGATCAGGATGGTGTCGCCGTCGTCCGTCACCGTCTTCAGCGAGGCCAGCAGCACGTTCGACCAGATGTAGCCGCCGACGAAGTTCACCTTGTCCTGCTGGACCAGCTTCTCGGACTTCTGCTTGCCCACCTCGGGCTTGAACTGGTCGTCCTCGTAGATCACCTCGATCGGCTTGCCGGCCATCTTGCCGCCCAGGTGCTCGACTGCCAGCTCGACCGAGCGGCGCATGTCCTGGCCGATCGAGGCCTGCGGGCCGGAATAGGTCGAGATGAAGCCGATCTTGATCGATTGCTGGCCCCAGGCCGGGGTCGCCAGCACGCCCAACAGCGCCGCCGAGGCAAAAAGCCTGCTTTTCATGGCGGAAGTCTCCCTTCAAACCGTGACACACACATGTCCCGCCACGTGACGCGGGCGGGTTCGGCTGGGCGGTATAGAAGCCGAAAACCGGTGGGGTCACAAACATTTTCCCTTCTTGACCCGGCACGGCCAGCCGGAGCGATCGTCCCTCATCCGAGCGCCTACCCGTCATCCTGAGCGCAGCGAGTATCTCCTGCGAATGACGCGTCCTTCGTTCGGCCGCAGGAGATCCCTCGCTTGTGCTCGGGATGACGATGCGCGGAATTGGTCGCAGCGATCCTTCATCCGGTACCGTTTCGTAGTACCATTGCCCCATGTTCATCCGTTCCGACCAGGCCGGGCCGATCTACCAGCAGCTCTACCGTCGCATGCGCGAGGCGATCCTGCGCGGCGAGCTGCAGCCGGGCGCGCGGCTGCCGGCGACGCGTACCCTGGCCGAGGATGCCGGTGTCTCGCGCAACACCATCCTGCTGGTCTACGACCAGCTGCGCGCCGAGGGCTATGTCGAGGGCCATGTCGGCGCCGGCACGTTCGTGGCGCGCGAGCTGCCCGACGACGTGCTGCGACCGCCGCCGCGCGCAGCACATGTCGACGACGCTGTGGCGCCACCGTTGGGGATTTCGGCCTACGCCAACCGGGCCCGGATCATCCTTTCACCGGTGGCGGCGCCGTCGGCGGCCAACCTGCGCTACGATTTCCGCTATGGGCTGCCGGGCGTGGCGGAGTTCCCGCGTGATATCTGGCGCCGCCTGCTGGCGCGCCAGGCCAAGCGCTTCTCGGCCGAGACGTCGCGTTACGCCGATCCGGCCGGGCTGCCGCGCCTGCGCCAGGTGATCGCCGACTATTTGCGCCGGGCCCGCGCGGTCGACTGCGACGAAAGCCGGGTGATTGTCGTCAACGGCTCGCAGCAGGCGCTCGACCTGATCGCCCGCACGCTGATCGATCCCGGCGATCGGGTCCTGGTCGAGGAGCCGCACTATCTCGGCGCCCGCGAGGTGTTCCAGGCCGCCGGCGCGCGCCTGGTGCCGTGTCCGATCGACGACGACGGCCTCGATATCGAGCGCGCGCCCAAGACGGCGGGCCAGGCGCGGCTGGCCTATGTCACGCCATCGCACCAGTTTCCGACCGGGGCCGTGATGCCGCTGGCGCGTCGGCTCGCCTTGTTGGCATGGGCGCGTAAATCGGGCGCCTACGTGGTCGAGGACGACTACGACAGCGAGTTCCGCTACGGCGGCCGGCCGGTCGAGGCCGTGCAGGCGCTCGATACCACCGGCCAGGTGATCTATGTCGGCACCATGTCCAAGACGCTGTTCCCGGCGTTGCGGATCGGCTTCCTGGTGCTGCCACCGGCCCTGGTGAAGCCGGTGCTGGCCATCAAGCACCTGTCGGACCGCCATACGGCCACCCTGCAGCAGTCGATCCTGGCCGACTTCATCGGCGAGGGCTATTTCGAGCGCCATGTGCGCCGCGCCCGCACCCAGAACGCGCGCCGGCGCGCGGCGCTCCTGGAGGCGCTGGCGCGCGTCTTCGGCGAGGGCGTGATGGTGCAGGGGTCCAACGCCGGCCTGCACCTGGTGGCGTGGTTCCGCAATCGGCCCGCGGTGGACACCGCCAAGATCGTCGATACCGCTGCGGCCGGCGGCATCGGCGTCTACCCGATCAAC
>DATEIF010000799.1:0-2432 GCA_035279205.1 Vineibacter sp. | reverse complement strand
ATGAACTGTTCGGCCTGGGACCGCTGGAAGCAGCGATGCAGGACGAGACGGTGGCTGCGATTTTCGTCAACGGCCTCGATTCGGTGTTTGTTGATCGCCGTGGCCGGCTCGAGCCGGCGCGCGTCACCTTCAGTGATATCGGGCAGCTCGACAGGGTGGTCGGGCGGCTGGCCGAGCGGGCCGGTGTCGCGCTGACGGGTGATCGTGATCCGTTGATCGACCGCCGCCTTGATGACGGTACGCGGGTGATCATCGCGACGCCGCCATTGGCGCCGGCTGGCCCTTACATCGCGATCACCCGGCCGGTGACGCGCACGGTCACGCTCGATTCACTGGTTGCCGAAAACGCGCTGTCGCCGCAGATGGCAAGCGTCCTGCGCCTGGCCGTACGCAGCCGGCTGAACCTGCTGGTGTGCGGCGCGCCGGGCACCGGCAAGACGGCGTTGCTGGCGGCGTTGGCCCGGGTGGCCGCGGGCGAGAACCGGATCATCACCATCGAGCGTGCCGCCGAACTACAGCTGAACCTGCCCCATCATGTTCCGCTGATCGTCGAGGGCGGTACCGGTACGGCGCCGGCAAGCGCGTTCACGGCGGCGTTGGCGCTGCGGCCGGACCGCCTGTTGATCGACAACACGACGGAAGCGGTGGTGTCGGGCATCACCAATGCCGTGTGGATGGGCGTCGACGGGATCATCGCCAGCTTCGGGGCGACGACGCCGCAGGAAGCGCTTGAGCGGCTGGAGGCCCAGTTGCGCAGCGCCGAGCCGGCCTTGCCGTCCACCGAAGTGCACCGTCGCCTGGCCCGCAGTTTCGAGCTCGTGGTGCATCTGGGCCGACAGCATGATGGCGTGCGGCGGGCTCAGCACCTGGCGGATGTCGCGGTCGAAGGCGACTCCCTTGCGTGTCGCGACCTCTTTACGTTCGACCCGGCGGCTGGGCGTTTCGTATCCACCGCCCTGCGTCCGAGTTTCCTGCCGCGCGTGGCGCGCGCCGGTCTGGAGCGCGCGCTGCTCGATGCGCTGTAAGCCCAGGCTAGCCATTGCTCGAATGTGAGTCGCGACTGTCATCCCGAGCGCAGCGAGGGATCCAGGAACGGTGCCTGGTTCCTCACTGCACTCGGGACGACAGCTGTGTCGCTAGCGTGCGGCGATCAGCTCAGCGCCATCGCGGGCGCGGTCTGTCTTGGCGACAAGAGCGCGGAAACGCTCGAGATCCTTGCCGGCAAGGCCGGCGCGTTGCGTGGCGCGCGCCGTCAGCGGATTGACCGGCTTGCCCTTCTGATGCAGCTCGTAGTGCAGGTGCGGGCCGGTCGACATGCCGGTGCTGCCGACGAAGCCCACGACCTGGCCTTGGTGGACCCGCGCGCCGGGGCGGATACCGGGCGCATATCGTGCCATGTGGGCGTAGCCGGTGGCCATGCCGCCGCCGTGGTCGATCTTCACCCAGTTGCCGTAGCCGCCATAGGGGCCGGCCGCCACCACGGTGCCGGCGCCGGCGGCGAGGATCGGCGTGCCATAGGCGGCTGCGAAATCGACGCCGGTGTGCATCGCGGTGAAGCCGAGGATCGGGTGGCTGCGCATGCCGAAGCCGGAGGACAGGCGATTGAGGCCCATCGGCGTGCGCAACAGCGACTTCACCACGCTCTGGCCGTTGCCGTAGTAGAAGAACTCGGCGCCACGGTCGGGTTTGAAGCGGTAGACGTTGTAGGTGTTCTTGCCGCCGCCGGTCGTCAGTTGTGCCCACAGCACACGGCCGGGGCTGACCAGGCGGCCATCGGTCGTGTAGGACTGTTCGATCAGCACCGCGAAGCGATCGCCGCCCTTGACGTCGTACTGGAAGTTCACGTCCCACGAGAAAGCGCGCAGCATCTCGGCCAGGACGGACGGCGGAATGCCGGCGGCGTCGGCACTGGAACGCAGCGAGCCTTTGACGATGCCCGTAGCGCGCACCAGCTTGGGCACGACATCGAAGGTGCGCTGGCGGGCGTTGAAGCTGCCGTCGGTGCCGCGCTCCAGCGTGATTTCGCGACGCGCCTCGGGGCGAATGACCAGCGCCTGTAGCGTGGGCTTGCCGTCGCTTTCCTGCGGCGCCTGGACCTGCAGCGTGATGGTCTCGCCGACCGGCAGGCGCGCGCCTTTCAGCACGGGCTTCAGCGCGGTAGCGGCTTTGCGGATTTCGTCAGGCGCGAAGTCCATGTCGCGCAGAACACTCTCCAGCGTGTCACCCTTCTCGATGCGGACGGTCGTTTCGTAGCGATCCATCGGCTCTGGCTTGTCGTCGTCATCGCTGCGCGGCGGCGTGGCGTCGGCGGCCTGCGGCGCGGGTGTCTCGGCGGGTGGCGATGCCGCCGGCGGACTGTCGGGTTGCTTCGCATCGGCGCGTGCGCCGGGAGGCTCAGCCGTGCTGTCGGGAGGTGTACCGGCCGCGTCGGG
>DATEIF010000798.1:0-14088 GCA_035279205.1 Vineibacter sp. | reverse complement strand
AGCAGGCCTGGCGGCGGCTCAAGCCGCGCAATCCCTCGCCGCGCGCGCTGGCCGTGCTGCGCGAGCTGGCTGCCTGGCGCGAGCGCGAGGCCCAGCGGGTCGACGTGCCGCGCCAGCGCATTCTGCGCGACGAGCAGATCCTGGAGATTGCGGCGCACGTACCGAGATCGGTGGCCGAGCTTGCCCACACGCGCGGGCTCGGCAAGGGCTTCGTCGAAGGCAAGCAAGGCCAGGCCGTTCTGGAGATCGTTGAGCGCGCGCTGGCCATTCCGGAGCAGGACTTGCCGGCACGCGAGCGGCCGGCGGAGACGCTGCAGGTACCGGGCGCGGTGGTGGACCTGCTGAAAGTGCTGTTGCGGCTGCGCTGCGACGCCATGGGCGTGGCCACGCGCCTGGTGGCGTCATCCGAAGACCTCGACCGGCTCGCGGCCGGCAAACGCGATCCCGACTGCCTGCACGGCTGGCGCGCCGAGATCTTCGGCAACGATGCCCTGCGCCTCATCGCCGGCGAGCTGGCCCTGGTCCTCAAGGGCGACAAGATCCAGGTGATCGACGTCGTGGCCTGAGCCGCCGCGGAGCCCGTGCGGCCTACGAGAACACCACTTCGTGGCGCATGTCGAAGGCAGCAGCCACGGCGGCCATGCGCCGGCCGGTGACATCACCGAGCTGATTGCGCAACGCGTGGGGAACCACCAGCTCGAGCTGTTTCTCCGAACGCCGCAGGGCGATCTGCGACAGCAGCCCCGGCGCGCCACCGGACAGGTTGTACGCCAGGCGCAGAGCGGTGCCCAGCCGGCGCGCGAAGCGCTGCTCGTCGAGGTCCGTGACCGTAAGCGCCGTCGCGACGGTCTTGTCCTTGATGTTGCTGTCGTAGCGCCACGCCATGGTCAACGCCAGCGTGGCACGCTCGTGATGGTCCATGCCCGGTGCCGGCAATTGCAGCACCCGCTCGTAGGCCATGACGGCGCGATAGTCCGGGTGATCGTCCCACCCGATGTCGCTCAGGTGGCACGCGGCCAGGCGCAAGATGCGCTCGCTGGTGCTCTCGCCGGCGAAGATCGGCGTCAGCCAATCGAAGATCTCGACCGGTGACAGCGTGAAGCGGCGCCAATGGGCGCCTTCGTCCTCGGCAAAGGCGATCAGCGGATGACGCGCCTTCTCGGCCTCGGGCAGCTGCGAAAAATAGAACCCCTCGCGCAAGCCGAAGGCCGAGAACACGATCTGTCGCGGCTTCAGCGCGCCGATCACCCGCTCCAGCGCGAGCGCCGCCAGCGGCAGGCTTTCCAGCCGGCGCTTGGAAACGCCCGCCATCTTCTCCAGCGATTTGAGACTCTGGCCGGCGATGATGTGGGCCAGCTCGCGCACGGCTTCGGCGGGGATCGCGTACTGGTGAATGATATGCAGCGGGTAGTCGGTCTTCTCCATGTGCAGGCGCGCGAAGGCACGCCAGGCACCACCCACCGGATAGAACGTGCGGCCGCGGAACTGGTCGAGCCAACCGACATCGGCGATCGCCTGCTCGACGGCGCGCCTGGGGTCGCGGCCGGCGGTCAGCAGCCGCAGCGGCCCGATCGGCAGGGTGGTCGACGGCCCCAGCCTGTCAGCCGACAGGCCGACCAGCTCCAGGCTGCCGCCGCCCAGATCGCCCATCACGCCGTCGACGGCCGGAATGCCGCACATCACACCCAGACCCGACAGGCGTGCCTCTTCCTCGCCGCTGATGATGCGCGTGCTGATGCCGGTCAGCGCCCCGATGCGGCGCACGAAGTCGGCACCGTCGCTGGCGTCGCGCACGGCGGCAGTGGCCAGCAGGTCCAGCCGGGTCACCTTCATGTTGCGCGCCAGTGCGGCAAAACGCTCGATATTGGCCAGCGCCAGCTCGACGCCCGCCGCGTGCAGGCGTCCGGTCACGTCCAGCTCGCGCGCCAGCCCGCACAGGACCTTTTCGTTAAAAACCGGTAGCGGCGAGCGGTTAGCTCGCTCGTAGACGACCAGACGGATCGAGTTCGACCCGATGTCGATGATGGCGACGCGCCCGCTCTGCATGGCGGGCGTTGCATAGCCGAAAACTTTCGCCGATGGCAGCAGGAAAAACCGCCGCAGGAGCCCCGCCCCCGCATCAGCGGAGACGGGGCCGATTGTCACATCACTGTCATGCAGCCTGTCGCGGCGTCGGGCCGACATAGCGCGACAGCGGCCGGATGATGCGCCCACCGCGCTCCTGCTCGAAGATGTGCGCGCACCAGCCGACGGCCCGCCCGACCCCGAACAGCGGCGTGAAGGCGCCGCGCGGGATGCCGACCGCCTCGAGCGCCAGCGCCGTGTAGAACTCGACGTTGGTGTCGAGCCGCCGTCCGGGCTTCAGGCGCCGCAAGGTCGCCAATGCCTGACGCTCGACCTCGGCGGCGAAGGCCAGCCGCCCGGAAGTCGGCCCCAGATCGCGCACGACCTGCTTGAGCACATCGGCGCGCGGGTCGCGCACCTTGTAGATGCGGTGGCCAAATCCCATCAGTCGGCCGCCTTCGGTGACGGCCTTCTCGAGCCATGGGCCGATATTGTCGATTGTGCCGATCTCGTCCAGCATGTCGAGCACCGGCCCCGGCGCGCCGCCATGCAGCGGCCCCTTCAGGGCGCACAGGCCGCCGATCACCGCCGAGATCAGCCCGGCTTGCGTCGAGGCGATCACCCGCGCGGTGAAGGTCGAGGCATTGAAGCCATGGTCGGCCACGGTGGCGATATAGACATCGAGCGCCCGCACGTGCGCATCCGATGCCGGCGTCCCCCGCAGCATACGCAGCAGGTCCGCGGCCGTCCCCAGCGTGGGGTCAGGCGCTACCGGCGCCTCGCCCGCGCCATGACGCAACAGCGCCGGCAGGAAAACGGGCAGCGCGCCGCAGACCCGCAGGTGCGCCGGCAGGGTATCCTGGTCCGGCAGCAGCGCCAGGCCGACCCTCAGCGCCTCGATGGGCGCCAGCCTGCCGGCAACCGACAGCAGGCCCGGCACCAGGGCGAAGGCCGCCTGGCGCGCCGCGCCCAGATCCCGGCGCACGGCCGCGGCATCGCCGCCGCCCGCCGCCAGCCCATCCCACAGCAGGGCAGCGACGTCCTCCAGGCCGCCGTGGCGAACCAGATCCTCGATCGGGTAGCCGCGCACGATCAACGTGCCCGCCTCGCCATCGACATGGCTCAGCACGGTCTCGCCGGCCATCACACCGTCGAGGCCATCGTTGTGTCCGACCTTCATCGCGCCCTCCTTGCAGCTTCATGCGCAGGTCAGACTTGATATTGGTCAATTATATTGTCAATTTTGAATATATTGATCAATATATTGACATGACTGATCAACCTCTCCTGACGGCTGCCGAGGCGTCGGCGGCGCTCGGCGTCAATCGCCAGACCCTGTATGCCTATGTCAGCCGCGGCCTGATCCGCTCGGAAGACTCGGCCACCGGCCGCGAGCGCCGCTATCGCGCGGAGGACATCCGCATGCTGGCGGAACGCAAGGCGCGCGGTCGCGGCGCCGAAGCCGTTGCCGGTCAGGCGCTCCATTTCGGCACGCCCGTCCTCGACTCGAGCCTCACCTTGATCGAGGCCGACCGCCTTCTCTATCGCGGCCAGGATGTCTGCCGGCTGGCCGAAACGGCGAGCCTCGAGCATGTCGCGCGGCTGCTGTGGGACGTGGCCGCCGATCCTTTCGCGGCCCCCGAGGGCCTGCCCGCGATCGGCTCGGCATTGCGCACGATCTGGCCGGGCGCCGCTGCGTTCGCTCCGATCGACCGGTGCCTCACCATGCTGCCCGTGGCGGCTGCGAGCGATACGCGTGCCTTTGCCCGTGATCCGGCGGCCACGGCGATGACCGGCGCGCGCGTCGTGCGGCTGCTGGCCGGCGCCATTGCCGGCAGGGAACCCACCACCGCCCCTGTCCATCAGCAGCTGGCCGAGGCCTGGCGTCTTGACGAGCACGGCGCCGACCTGGCCCGCGCCGCCCTGGTGCTCAGCGCCGACCACGAGCTCAACGCCTCGACGTTCGCCGTGCGCATCGCCACGTCGACCGGCGTCACGCCGTGGGGCGCGGTCATCGCCGGCCTGGCGGTGCTGCAGGGCCCCTACCACGGCGGCATGACGCGGCGCGTCAACGAGCTGTTCACCCTGCTGCACGACGTCACCGACATCGAGGCGGCGCTGGTCGAGCGCATCCAGAGCGGCGCGCGCGTGCCCGGCTTCGGCCATCGCCTCTACCCGACAGGCGACGTGCGGGCGCGCTTCCTGCTGGATCGTCTCTATCACCGTGTCGGCGATCGCGCCGAAACCCGGCTGGTGCGGCGCATGGTCGATGCCGGCGCGCGCGTGCTGGGGGAGCCGCCCACCATCGACGTGGCGCTGGTGGCAATCGAGCGCGCCTGCGCCCTGCCCAAGGGTGCGGCGCTGGCCCTCTTCCTGCTGGGACGCTCCGTCGGCTGGATCGCGCATCTGCTGGAGCAGCGCGCCAGCGAACACATCATCCGGCCCCGGGCCCGCTACGTCGGGCCGCTGCCGGAATGAGCGCATCTCTTTCGGACCGCGCGCGTCCACGCGCGCAGCCCGAACTAAATCATGCCTCGTCGAGGACCAGGCGCGGGACGGCGCCGGCAGAGGCCTTGAGCGCGCTGCCACGGCCGGAGAGCGACGGATTGGTCATGAAGTAGGTGTGGGCGCTGAAGGCATCGGCCGGCGCGACGCGACGCGTATAGCGCGCATCCGGCGCCAAGTCCCAGGACTGCGCCTCGTCCTTCAGGTTGGCGACCATGATCTGCTCCAGGATCTGCTGGTGCACGGTCGGATTCTCGATCGGGATCAGCACCTCGACACGACGATCGAGGTTGCGCGGCATCCAGTCGGCCGACGACATGAAGACGTTCGCATGCCGCGACGGCAGGCGATGGCCGTTGCCGAAGCAGATGATGCGGCAATGCTCCAGGAAGCGGCCAATGATGCTCTTGACGCGGATGTTCTCGCTCAGCCCCGGCACGCCGGGGCGCAGGCAGCAAATGCCGCGGATCACCAGGTCGATCTGCACGCCGGCCTGCGAGGCGCGATAGAGCGCATCGATGATGTGCGGATCGACCAGCGAGTTCATCTTGGCCCAGATCGCCGCCGGCTTGCCGGCCTTGGCGTTCTCGACCTCGCGGTCGATCATGCGCATCAGCTTGTCGCGCAGCATCGTCGGCGAGACGGCGATCTTCTCCATTTTTTCAGGTTGGGCGTAGCCCGTCATGTAGTTGAACAGCTTCGCCGCGTCGCGGCCCATGGCCGGATCGCACGTGAAGAACGACACGTCGGTATAGATGCGCGCGGTGACCGGGTGATAGTTGCCGGTTCCGAAATGGACGTACGTGCGCGTGCCGCCGCTCTCGCGGCGCACCACCATGGAGACCTTGGCGTGGGTCTTGAGGTCGATGAAACCGTAGACCACCTGAACGCCGGCGCGCTCCATGTCCTGGGCCCAGCGGATGTTGGCTTCCTCGTCGAAGCGGGCCTTCAGCTCGACCAGGGCGGTCACCGTCTTGCCGGCCTCGGCGGCCTCGATCAGCGCCTTGACGATCGGCGAGTCCTTGCTGGTGCGGTACAGAGTCTGCTTGATGGCGATCACGGCTGGATCGCGCGTCGCCTGGCGCAGGAACTGTACCACCACGTCGAAGCTCTCGTAGGGGTGATGCACCACGAGATCCTTGGCCCGGATCGCGGCGAACGAATCGCCGCCGAAGTCGCGGATGCGCTCGGGAAAGCGAGGCTCGTAAGGCTTGAATTTCAGGTCCGGTCGGTCGTCGACGATCAGCGCCGAGACGTCACCGATATTGAGGATGCGATCGAGCTCGAAGACGTCGACGGCGCCGCCGGTCAGCTCGAGCTGGTCGAACAGGAAGGTGCGCAGCGCCTCGGGCATGTCGGCATTGACCGAGATCGACACCACCTCGCCGCGCCGCCGCCGTTTGAGCGCCGACTGGTAGATCTGCACCAGGTCTTCGGCTTCCTCGGCGATTTCGACCTCGCTGTCGCGGATGATGCGGAAGCGGCCGCGATGGACGACGGCGTGGCCGGGGAACAGCCGGTCGAGGAAGAGCGCGATCATCTCCTCCAGCGGCAGGAAGCGGATCGAGGGACCCGGCAGGCGCACGAAGCGGTCGATCTGCGGCGGCAGCGGCAACAGCGCCATCAGCGTGCGCTTGCCCTGCACGCGGCGCAGCTGAAGGATCTCGCAGAAACCGAGATTCTGGATGAACGGGAACGGATGCGCCGGATCGACGGCCAGCGGCGTCAGCACCGGAAAGACGTGCTCGACGAAATAGTCATTGAGCCAGGCGCGCTCGCTTTCGGTGATTTCGCTGTCGTCGAGCACGGCGATATCGTGCCGACGCAGTTCCTGGCGCAGCGCGTCCCAGACGTTCTGCTGCGTATGCATCAGGTCGGTGGCGGCGGCCCGGATCGCGGCGAGTTGCTCGGCCGGCGTCAGGCCGTCATCCGACAGCAGGTTGGCGCGGGTGGGCAGCATGTCGCGCAAGCCGGCGACGCGCACCATGTAGAACTCGTCCAGGTTGTTGGCCGAGATCGACAGGAACCGCACGCGCTCCAGCACCGGATGGCGTGGGTTGCTGGCCTCCTCCAGTACGCGGGTGTTGAACGCCAACCATGACAGCTCCCGATTGATGAAGCGCCGCGGCGCATTGGCGGCGGCAGGCCCGGTTGCCGGCACGGCACCCGCCGCGTTGTTGGCTGACTCAACTTCCGATACGACCGCCGGCGATACTGGCGCGTTCACCTTGACCTCGCTTTCGCCGTTTCCTGCACGGCGTTGTCGGCGCATATAGTAGCCCGTCCGCGGTGGCAAAGTCATGACACCAGACTGTCATGTTACAATCTGCGGCGGTGCGCAGGAAATGCATCGATGGC
Source organism: Vineibacter sp. (assembly GCA_035279205.1). Lineage (GTDB taxonomy): Bacteria > Pseudomonadota > Alphaproteobacteria > Reyranellales > Reyranellaceae > Vineibacter. The sequence goes on along the minus strand of DATEIF010000798.1, from coordinate 7,161 downwards.
GGTTTTGCGGCGTTAAACCTACTGTATGATGTGGTTTCGCCGGAGGGGCCGAGGAAACGGCGGCGCTTCGCACGCATATCGTCGGGTCGACAATCAACTGAGGAACAGGTGGATCCATGAAAGAGCTGCTGCTGATGCGGCATGCCAAGGCGGTTGCGCATACCGTCGAGGGGGGCGACCTCGGCCGAGGGTTGAACGGCCGCGGGCGCCGTGGCGCTGCCGCCGTCGCGCGCGAGTTGCATCGGCGTGGGGCGCGTCCGCAGCTGATCCTGTGCTCGACATCGCGCCGAACCCGCGAGACGTTGGATCATGTGCTTGATGTCTATGACCCGCCGCCGCCGACCCGGCTCGAGCCCGAACTTTATCTCGCCGAGGCCGGGCACCTGATTACGCGGTGTCGCCAGCTTGACGCCGGCATCGACTGCGCGCTGCTGATTGGCCACAACGAAGGACTGGCCGAAGCAGCCGTTGCCTTGGCCGCGGTCGGCGAACCGGTCATGCTGACGTCGATGCGCGCCAAGTTCCCCACCGGAGCCGTCGCCTGGCTGCGCCTTCCCGCCGACGACTGGAAACAGCTGGGTCGCAGTCGCGGCGAGCTCGTCGCCTTCATCCGGCCGCGCGATCTCGGAATCGACGTGTGAAGCACTTCCGGTCGATCGTGCTGACCGGCGCGTCGAGCGGCATCGGCGCCGCGCTGGCGCGCGACTATGCCGCGACGGGCGTGCGGCTGGCATTGGTCGGCCGCGACAGTGCGCGGCTCGCCGCCGTGGCCGGCGACTGTCGGGACAAGGGTGCCGACGTCGATGCCGCAACGATCGACATCACCGAGCGTGCGGTGTTCGAGGATTGGTTGCGGACACAGGATGCGGCGCGCCCCGTCGACCTGGTGATCGCCAATGCCGGCGTGGCACTGGAAAAGGGCCGCGACCTCGGTGACGGCGAGTCCTTGCGGCGCACCATGGCCATCAATGTGGATGGCACGCTCAACACCATCCTGCCGCTGCTGCCAGCCATGCGCGCACGGCGCGCGGGCCAGGTCGGCATCGTGAGCTCGCTTGCCGGCTTCTTCGGCCTGCCCCGTGCCGCCGGCTACAACGCCAGCAAGGCCGCGGGCCGCGTGCTGGCCGAAACCCTGCGTATCCAACTGAAGGCCGACAATATCGGCGTCAGCGCCATCTGCCCCGGGTTCGTGGAAAGCGCCATCACGCGCGACAACGACATTCCCATGCCGTTCCTCATGACGGCGCAACGCGCGTCGGCCATCATCCGCCGCGGTCTGGCGCACAACCGGGCCCGGATCGCCTTTCCGCTGCCGACGAAAGCCGCCGTGTGGCTGGGCATGGCCCTGCCGGGCGGCCTGACGTCGCGTCTGCTCGGTGGATCGGCTAGTCGTCCCTGAAAGCGTCCACAGCCGCCGTCAGACGGGCCAGCGTCGTCCACAAGCACAAGACGGCGAAAATCGCTGCCAACCAGGCAAACACCTCGGGCCACAGGCACATAGCGACCAAAAACAGCACGGTCTCGGTGCCCTCGACGATGCCGGCGCTGTAGTAGATCGTCTTGCGGCCGCGCTCGGTGGTGGGGGCCGCCCCGCGTTTGGCAGCCACGGCGGCCCAGGCCAGGAATGAGCTGCTGGTGCCCATGAAACCGGTCAGCAACACCGCCGCCCAGATCGCGTTCTCGGGATCGGCCAAGGCGAAGCCCAGGACCGTGACGGCGTAGAACACCATGTCGGCCACGATGTCGAAATAGCCACCGAAATCGGTGAGCGCGGTCCGGCGCGCCACAGCGCCATCGAGACCATCGATCAGCCGGTTGATCAGGATCGCCAGTAACGCCGCGTCATAGTTCTGCGCCGCCAGGAACGGCAAGGTCAGCAGGCCAACCGCAAGCCCTGCTCCGGTCAGAAAGTTCGCGCCCACGCCGCGCTGCGCCAGCCAGGCACCAGCCTGCTCGAGCGGCGGATCGATCAACCGGCGGACGAATGGATCAAGCATGTTCCCGTCCCCACTATATGGGGACGATTATATCGCCCGCTTTAGAGTCTTGAGCGGTCTCCGCCCTCACCGCCGCCGGACGGCCGCAGTTCGACGATACCGGCACCCGTCGGCCGGCCGGGTTCCGCCGCCCCTGGTGCCGGCGCCGCAGTCGACGCCGCCTGCGCCGCACGGTCGGTGGCCTCGAGCCGACGATAGGCACGCCAACTCAGCGGCAGGCTCACGAGATAGAGCAGCATCAGGCACGGCAGCGTCACCCAGGGCGACGTCGCCAGCAAGCCGACTACCAGGGCGATGCCCAGGAAGACCGGCAGGACCAGATGCGGCGCGATCCGGCCTTTCTTGAACGAGAAGGTCGGCAGGCGGCTCACCATCAAGGCGCCGACCGCGATCAGGAAGGCGCCGCCTACGACCGGGTGGCGCAGCCAGGTCCAGTTGAGGTCGGGGCTGAGGCTCAGCATCAGCGGGACCAGCACCAGCAGCGCACCGACCGGTGCCGGCACGCCGGTGAAGAACGCGGCGGCCCACACCGGCGGCGGTTCGTCCGCCGTCAGGGCCACGTTGAAGCGCGCCAGACGCATGGCGCTGCAGATCGGAAACATCAATGTGATGACCCAACCCAGACTGCCCGCCGACTCCATGCTCGACAGATAGACCAGCAGCGCCGGCGCGGCGCCGAAGGCGCAAAAATCCGACAGCGAATCCAGCTCTGCGCCAAACCGACTGGTGACGTTGAGCCGACGCGCCACGCGCCCGTCGAGTGCGTCGAAAATCGCCGCCACGATCACGGCAAGGACGGCAGAGCGATAGTCGCCGGTCAGACCGTAGCGGATCGCCGTCAGGCCCGAGCACAGCGCGATCGTGGTGAGCGCGTTGGGCAACAGCCGGTTGATCGACAGACCCCGCAGGGTGCCGGGACGCGGCGGCGGCAATGCAGGCGGTACACCGGCCATGGCTGGCCTCCCTACCTCAGAGTTCAACTGCCGGCCGCGGCTGCGGGTCGGCCGTTGCGGCATCGGCGATCACGGTCTCGCCCCCGATCATGCGCTGGCCCGGATAGACCAGGGGTAGAACGCCGTCGGGAAGATAGAGATCCGTACGGCTGCCGAACCGGATCAGGCCGTAGCGCTCACCAGCCCGCACCTTTTGGCCTGGCTTGAGCTGACAGACGATCCGTCGCGCCACCAGGCCGGCAATTTGCACAACAACTGCGGATCGACCATCCGGCAGGCGCAGACTGACGGCTGTCCGCTCGTTCTCCTCGCTCGCCTTATCGTCGGCGGCGCTCAGAAATTTGCCCGGGTGGTAGGCGACCGTCTCGACCACGGCATCGGCCGGGATGCGGTTGATGTGAACGTCGAACACGCTGAGGAACGTGCTGACCCGCATCATCGGTGCGGATCCCAGTCCAAGCTCGGCCGGCGGGATGGCCAGACCGACCTCACGCACAAGCCCATCAGCCGGCGCGATGAACAGGCCCTCGCGCTGTGGTGTCAATCGTGGCGGATCACGAAAAAAATAGATACACCAAAGACTTAGGAGAAGGAATGGCCAAAACAGTGGAGCGATGAACAGCGCCGCCACCAAGGTCACGCCGGCAAAAATACCGACGAACCGCCAGCCTTCACGGTGGATGGGAATCAGGAAATCAGCCAACATTTCAGTGTATTACGCTCGCTCTCTCAACGAAGCCGGCAGACCAAACTCTCATATGGAACTTCAAGATCATCTTCCAATATCAACCTAATCCAGAGATTTTGGGATGACGAACGTTTGCCCGGGATAGATCAGGTTGGGATCGCGGATCTGGTTCTTGTTGGCCTCGTAGATCACGGTGTAACGCAAGCCATCGCCGTAGCGCGTGCGGGCAATGTTCCACAGATTGTCGCCCCGCACGATCGTGACAACCCCTGGCCGCGTCAGCGTGACCCGCTCAAACGGCACTTCCAGGCGGGAGGTCACGGATCCGCCCTGCCCCAGCTGGTCAACGCGTACCGTGCGCTTGCCCAGCGCGACGGACTCCGAAGGTTGCAGCGTCCATCGACCGTCCGGCCCGGCCGTCGCGTCACCGACCGTCTGATTGTCGATGTAGACCCGTACCGTCGTTCCCGGCGGCGCCTGGCCGCTGGTCACCAGCCGTCCCTGGTCGTCGTAGTCGACGGCCCCCAGCACCAGCGTGCCGGACCGCGCCAGCGTGTCGGGGCCGCCCGGTGCCTGGATGACGGTGCTGGGTCCGCCCGCGGCCGGTGTCGAGACGATCAACGGCCCGGAAGCCGACGGCGTGCCCGCCTTGGACGGCAAGGCACTGGCCGCCAATGCCGGCACGTCCACGGTGATCGTGCGATCGGATCGCGCGATCACCTCGCTGCCCTGCCGCTGAATGAGGCGAATGTCGTGCGCCCCCGGCGCCAGCGGCGGATCGATCACGACCACCCATTCGCCACGGGCGTCGGCATCCACGGCAGCCAGCTCACGCTCGCCATCGAGGACGACGACGCGACTGCCGGGCGCTGCCCGTCCGGCGATCACGCCGCGCCCGTCCTGACCAATGCGCGCGATGTCGAAGCTGGGCGCGATACCACCCGGTGCCGTCGTCGTTGCTCCCGGTGCTGCAGCCTGCTGAGAGGGTGTGCCCGGCGCGGGTTTGGCCGCCTCCGGCGGCGCAGCCGGATCCGTCGATGTCCGCCCGTCCTCGGGCTTGGATGCGGGCTTTTGCGGTGATGCACCCGGCGCCGGCGGCGTGTTGCGGTCAAGCGACGGACTGGAACTGCTTGGCGGCGAAGCACTTCGGGTATCCGCTGCCGGCCCGGCGGCCGGCACACCGACACTGACCTCGCCCCCGCGCCCCGGCAGCAAGCCACCCCAGTAACTGGCGGCCACGGCGATCAGAAGCACGACGGCCACGCCTGGAATCCAGCGTGACGGGCGGAAGCTCGGCCGCTCGCCGTTGGACGACGCCGGTGCGACCCGGGTCGGCGCCGATTTCGTGGTGACGCTCGCCACAGCCTCGGCCGAGGCTGCCGCCGAGCCCGGCACGACCCAGATATCCTCGTCATCCGACGGCGCTGCCGCTGTGTCGGACGCCGGCCGGTTGATCGTCACGCGACGCGTGGTCGCCATGGCCATGTCGGCAGCCGGCGGGCTGCGCAGCTGTTCCTGCACAGGTTCGCGCGAGGGTGCGGTCGCGGACGCCGGCGCCGCCGGACCGAGCTGCCTGGCCAGCGCGGCGACAGCCGAGCGGATCGCTTCCTCGTCTGGTACGTCCGGCGGCGACCCCGGGGGCGGGGTTGACTCGCGACTCATTGGCTAACCCGTTACGTCTTTACGCGCGCAGCACTTCGTGGGAACACCATCATGCCACCGGGTGCCGGGCGCAGGAACCGCTTTCGGTACCGGCCGACCGAGCCCCCTTTGTGGACGAACACCGACCGAACGGCCCGAGAGTACCAAGATGAGCACCGCGACACCCCCTGCCTTGCATGCCATCTGCGTTTTCTGCGGCTCCAGCCCCGGGCTCGACCCGCGGTACGCCACCGACGCCACGCGCTTCGGCCATCTGCTGGCAGAGCATAACATCAGCTTGGTTTATGGCGGCGGTGCGGTCGGGCTGATGGGCGCGGTGGCCAACGGCGCGCTGACCGCCGGCGGCCGTGTCGTGGGCATCATTCCGCGCTTCCTGCTGCGGGCCGAGGTTGGTCACGAGCATCTGAGCGAGCGGATCGTGGTCAAGACCATGCACGAGCGCAAAATGGCGATGTTCGAACGCGCCGATGCTTTTGTCGTGTTGCCCGGCGGCATCGGTACCCTGGAAGAGCTGTTCGAGATCCTGTCGTGGCGCACGCTGGCGCTGCATGCCAAGCCGATGGTGGTGATCGAGGCCAACGGTTACTGGGACCCGCTGAGGGATCTGATCCACCGCTGTGTGGAAGCCCACTTCGCCCGCCCGGCGCTGCACGACTTCATCCGGTTCGTCGATACCATCGACGCCGTGCTGCCCACGCTGGCCGCCATGCCGCTCGATCCGATGCCCTCGAAAGTCGAGAAGACGTGAGCCCAGCGGTCTGGCGCATGCCGCCTGCGCCTTGCCGGTCCCTGCCCCGTCCGCTAGAAACCGCGCGCCGGCGGGGCGTCGTGGGGCCACGCCGAGTCCTCCCTACTTCCACGGCAAAAGGTTAACGCCATGGCCAAGATCAAGGTGAAGAATCCGGTCGTCGAGATGGACGGCGACGAGATGACCCGCATCATCTGGCAGTTCATCAAGGACAAGCTGATCCTGCCGTACCTCGACATCGACCTGAAGTACTACGACCTCGGTGTCGAAGCGCGCGATCGCACCAGCGACCAGATCACGGTCGATTCGGCCAAGGCGACGCAGCAGTACGGCGTGGCCGTGAAGTGCGCCACCATCACGCCCGATGAAGCGCGGGTGAAGGAGTTCAACCTCAAGGAAATGTGGAAGTCGCCCAACGGCACCATCCGCAACATCGTCGGCGGCACCATCTTCCGCGAACCGATCGTCTGCAAGAACGTGCCGCGGCTGGTGCCGGGCTGGACCAAGCCGATCGTGATCGGCCGTCACGCCTTCGGCGACCAGTACCGCGCCACCGACTTCGTCGTGCCGGGCAAGGGCAAGCTGACGATCAAGTTCGAGGGCGCTGACGGCAAGGTGATCGAGCACAACGTGTTCGACTTCCCCGGCGGCGGCGTCGCCATGGCGATGTACAACATCGACGAATCGATCATCGGCTTCGCGCGCAGCTCGTTCAACTACGGCCTGATCCGCGGCTGGCCGGTCTACCTGTCGACCAAGAACACCATCCTCAAGCGCTACGACGGTCGCTTCAAGGATCTGTTCCAGAAGGTGTTCGACGAGGAGTTCGCCGCCAAGTTCAAGGAGAAGAAGCTCACCTACGAGCACCGGCTGATCGACGACATGGTCGCCTCGGCGCTGAAGTGGGAAGGCGCCTTCATCTGGGCGTGCAAGAACTACGACGGCGACGTGCAGAGCGACACCGTGGCCCAGGGCTTCGGCTCGCTCGGCCTCATGACGTCGGTGCTGCTCACGCCCGACGGCAAGACCGTCGAGGCCGAGGCCGCGCACGGCACGGTGACGCGTCACTACCGCGAGCACCAGAAGGGCAAGCCGACGTCGACCAACCCGATC
>DATEIF010000797.1:0-6795 GCA_035279205.1 Vineibacter sp. | reverse complement strand
CTGCGCCGCGTGCCCATCGACGTGCTGTCGGCGCATTTCGCGCGCATCGCCGAGGCCGAGAAGGTCGAGATCTCGCCCGAGGCGCTGCGCCTGGTGGCGCATGCCGCCGATGGCTCGGTACGCGACGGCTTGAGCCTGCTTGACCAGGCCATCGCCCATGGTGGCGGCGTGGTCGATGCCGGCCAAGTGCGCGACATGCTGGGCCTGGCCGATCGCGGCCGCGTGTTCGATCTGTTCGATCTGCTGATGAAAGGCGACGCGCCGGCGGTGCTGGCACTGCTGGGCGACATGTACGATTCCGGCGCCGATCCGGTGGTCGTGCTGCAGGACCTGCTGGAGCTGACGCACTGGCTGACGCGGCTGAAAGTGGTGCCGGATGCGGCCACGGCGGCGGCCGAGCTGGAGCGCACACGTGGCGCCGACATGGCCAAGCGCCTGGCCATGGCGCATCTGACGCGGGCCTGGCAGATGCTGCTGAAGGGCCTGCAGGAAACGCAGAGCGCGCCCTCGCCGATTCGCGCCGCCGAGATGGCGATGATCCGCCTGTGCTATGCCGCCGACCTGCCGACGCCGGCCGAGGCGCTGCGGACATTGAACGAGGCCGGCAACGGCAGCCCGGCCATGGCGCCTTCCGCCGGCGGCAGCCATGCTGCCGCCGCGGCACCATCCGGCGGCGGCATGGCTACTGCCCGCACGCCACCGCCGCCGCCACCACGTCCATCGTCACCTCCCAACGCGCCGGTGGCCCGTCTGGCATCCGTCAACATGGCCGTGGCTGCGGCGCCGGTGCCGGGCGCATTGCCGGCGCAACCGGATGCGCCGCCCAAGCCATCGCCGGGAACCTTTGCCGAAATCGTGGCGCTGTTCGAGCAGCGGCGCGAACAGGTGCTGGCGCACCACCTCAGCCGCGATGTGCATCCTGTGCGCTGCGAGCCGGGCCGGCTCGAGTTTCGCCCGGGCGCCACCGCGCCACGTGATCTGGCGCCGCGCGTGGCCGATCTGCTGTCGCAGTGGACCGGTCGGCGCTGGATGGTGTCGGTATCGGGCGATGCCGGCGGACCGACCCTGCAGCAGCAGCGCGTGGCGGCCGAAGATGCCCGGCGCGCCCAGGCGCTGGCGCATCCGATGGTGCAGGCGGCGATGGCCGTCTTTCCCGGCGCCACGCTGGACGCGGTGCGCTCGAAGGATGAGCTGGTGCCGGCGGCACCGGGCGCCGCGACCGAGAGTGCCGATGCCGGCGGCGATGTTCCCGAGGCGGAGGAATATCCGACGGACGCCTACGAAGAGATTCCCGAACGCGACTATTGAGAAGCGTTCAACACGGAAAGCGAACGAGCCATGCTTGGTGGATTGAAAGACCTGGGCGCCCTCATGAAGCAGGCGCAGGAAATGCAGCAGAAGATCGGCGAGCTGCAGGAGCGCCTGGCGGACAGCGAGGTGGTGGGCCAGTCGGGTGCCGGACTGGTCAAGGTGACGCTCAACGGCAAGAACGAGATGCGGCGTGTCGAGATCGACCCGTCGCTGCTGGTGGCCGACGAAAAGGGCGTGCTGGAAGACCTGATCGTGGCAGCCGCCAATGACGCGCGCACCAAGGTCGAGACGCTGGTGCAGGAGCAGATGCGCGGCCTCACCGGCGGCCTGCCGCTGCCGCCGGGTTTCAAGCTATAAACCCCTCTCCGCCCACGCAGTGGGGGGAGAGGGAGGGGCCCATCGCGAAGCGATGGGAGGGTGAGGTGGGTGTCTGACCCAAATGCGCTGTACGTAGAGAAGCCTCGTTTGTTTCCGGCACCCAAGCCATGAACGGCCCCGAGATCGCGCGCATGATCCAGCTCCTGGCGAAGTTGCCGGGGCTGGGGCCGCGCTCGGCACGGCGCGCGACGCTGCATCTCTTGAAGAAGCGCGAGGCGCTGATGCGGCCGCTGGCGCAGGCGCTGGGGCAGGCCGCCGATGCGATTCGCACCTGCTCGGTGTGCGGCAATTTCGACACCGTCGATCCCTGCACCGTGTGCCGCGACGAGCGGCGCGATGCCGCCACCATCTGCGTCATCGCCGATGTCGCCGATCTGTGGGCGATGGAACGCGGGCATGTCTTCAACGGCCGCTATCACGTGCTGGGCGGTACGCTCTCGGCGCTCGACGGCGTCGGGCCGGAAGATCTCAACATCGCTGCCCTGGTGGCGCGCGTGCGCAGCGGCGGCGTTAACGAGGTGATCCTCGCCACCAACGCCACCGTCGATGGCCAGACCACGGCGCATTACATCGCCGATCGCCTGGCCGAGTTCGGCCATGTGAAGGTCTCGCGCCTGGCGCACGGCCTGCCGGTCGGCGGCGAGATCGACCATCTCGACGACGGCACGTTGTCAGCCGCGTTCAAGGCCCGGCGAGTCGTCTAGATCGCATCGCGATTTTGTGGAAGCGGCTGTCATCTCGAGCGCTGCCGGCGCGCTGAGCGTGCATGGCCGCCTCGGCGTGGCGGCATCGGAGGGATGCCGAAAGCGACTTGGATACGGCGACCGGCAATGATACCGACGATCATTGGCAGCGATTGCTTCTCAAGCGAATGCGGGAGTGACCATGAAACCCACGGCGAAGCAGCGGATCGCGGTCCTGGGCATGGGACAGATGGGATCGGGCATGGCCGGCCGGCTGGCGGACGCCGGTCACGATGTCCTGGGCTTCGACATCAACCCGCGCACGCGGGCCGACCTCGCCGGCAAGGGCATGGCGATGGCCGACTCCGTGAAGGCGGCGTTGGAGGGGCGCGACGTGATCCTCACCAGCCTGCCTGATCCCAAGGCCGTGCTGGCGGCGTGGCTGGGTGAGGGCGGTCTCGTGGCATCGGCCGCGCCAGGCAGCCTGTGCATCGAGCTCAGCACCATCGATCCCGGCACCATGCGCGAGGTCGGTGCCGCCGCGGCCGGTCGCGGGCTCGACGTGGTCGATTGCCCGGTCAGCGGCAGCCCCGCCGAGGCGCGCCAGGGCAAGCTGGTGCTGATCGCCGGCGGCGAGCGCGCCACCGTGGAGCGTGCCGGTCCGGTCCTGTCGCTGCTGGGCGAGACCTGGCGCTACACCGGCGGCGTGGGCACGGCCAAGGTCGTGAAGATCGTCAACAATATGATGTCGATGGGCAACGTGCTGATCGCGGCCGAAGCCTTCGCACTGGGCACGGCCGCCGGCGTCGAACCGGAGACGCTCTACGACGTGCTGTCGGTCAGCGGCGGCCGCTCGCACCACTTCACCAAGCGCTTCCCCAATGCGCTCAAGGGCAACTTCGAGCCCGGCTTCAAGATGGAGCTGGGCGAGAAGGACCTGGCGCTGGGAATCGAGCTGGGCCGCACGGTGAACCTGCCGACACCGGGGGCCTCCGCCGTGCGCGAACTCTACGCGTTGGCGCTCGCCGAAGGCCATCGCGGCCGCGATATCGTATCGCTGCTGGCCATGTATCAAGCCTGGAGCCAGCGCCGCAACAGCTGACCGTCAACGCAAACGCCCGCCGTCACTCCGAGCGTAGCTCACCGTCATCCGAGCGTACCCACCGTCATCCCGAGCGTAGCGAGGGATCTCCTGCGCAGGACGCACGGTGAGCCATTCGCGGGAGATCCCTCGCTGCGCTCGGGATGACCGGACCTACACGCCCCGCGCGCGCTGGCCGGCGCTGTGGCCGGCCAACCGGCCGAACACGGCGCCCGACATCAGGCCGGCACCGCCGAGATAGTTGCCGTAGAAGATGCCGCCGACCAGCTCGCCGGCGGCGTACAGCCCGGGAAGCGGGACGTCGGTCAGGTCCAGCACCTCGCCCCGATCGTTGATGCGCAGGCCGCCGAACGTGAAGGTGATGCCGCAGGTCACCACGAAGCCGGTGTAGGGCGGCTGGTCGATCGGCAGCGCCCAGTTTGATTTCGGCGGCGTGATGCCCTTGGTGCCCTTGCCGTCGAGGATCGCCGGATTGTAGTCGCCCGGTTGGCAGGCTGCGTTGAACGCCGCGATGGTGCGCGACAGGCCCTCGACGTCGATGCCCAGCTTCTCCGCCAGGTCCTCGATCGAGTTGGCCTCGGCCTTGGTCACTTGGCGAATGCGGTACTCGTCGCGCACCATGTCGATGGTCTTGGCATCGAAGATCTGCACCGCGGTGCGCTGCGGCTGCTTCATGATCTCGCGGCCATACTTGGCGTAGGTGTGATTGCGGAAATCTGCGCCTTCGTCGACGAAGCGCTCGCCGTTGAGGTTCACCACGATGCCGATCGGGTAGGAGTGCTTCTGGAAATTGTCGAGCACGACGCGATCGCCGAACGGCGGTGCGCTGATGTCCCATGCCACCGCGTGGCACGTCGACCAGCCGCCGAACGGCTGGGCGCCGATGTCGAGCGCGGCCTTGATGCCGTCGCCGGTGTTGTGTCGCGTACCGCGCACCCGGCACAGCTCCCAGCCCGGACCGAGGTAGCGCGTGCGCATTTCGGGATTGGCCTCGAAGCCGCCGCACGCCAGCACCACGGCCTTGGCGTCGATGTCTTCGTAACCGTCCGGACCCTTGACCGTGACGCCGGTGACCACCCCGCGGCGGTCCTGCAGCAGGCGCACCAGCCGTGTGGCGTAGCGGATCTCGATCTTGTGCCGTTCGGCGGCCTTGAGAAGTTGGTCGACCAGGCCCCAGCCGCCGCCGACCGCTTCGATGTTCACGCCGCCATAGAAGTGATGCTTGCCGTTCAGCTTGTAGGACTGGCGCCCGAACATGGGAATGAACCGCACGCCGTTCTTGCGCATCCAGCGCATGGTGTCGCGCGAGCGGCCGACCAGGAGCCCGGCCAGCGTCTCGTCGCTGTTGTGCTCGGTGACGCGCATCAGGTCGTCGAGATAGGTATCGGCTTGCAGCGGCGGCAGGATGATCTGATCGGCCTCGGCCGCCGACAAGTCGTCGAGGATGTCGTGGCGCAGATCATCCAGCCCGTCATGCACGAAGCGGAAGCCGCCGGCCGTGAACAGCGAGTTGCCGCCGCGCTCCTCGACGGGCGCCTTCTCCAGCATCAGCACGCGCGCGCCCTGCTCGGTGGCCGACAGCGCAGCGCAGATCGCCGCATTGCCCAGGCCGGCCACGATGACGTCGACGGTCGCCTTGTCTGCCATCTCGGTTCCTCATCTTTGAAACACCATGCGCCGGTCACGCCCGGCGATAGAGCACATGTCCCTCGAACAGGCGGCGTGCGGTGCGATAGATGGCGCCGTACTGGGCATGCGGTCCGTTGCCGCCGGCAACAACGCTGGCGTCGACGACGGTGACACCCGACGGTTGCGCGATGCGGATCGGACCGCTCGCCGCCGCACTCAGCGCGTGTGGGATGCTGCCCGGTACACGCGCCGCCACCGACAGGCAGATGGCGCCGGTCACCGGAACGGCGCGGTGCGGCTGACCCACCGAGATCATGCGCACCCCGATATCGCTGTCCGACGCTGCCAGCATACGGCCCGAAAGCGTGCGGGCTTCGCCGGCGCGGCAGACGATGGCGATCTTGGGGATGCTGGCGATGCCAGCCGCCGCCGCCAGGTCCGGCGCGATTCCCATGGCCACCGATGCGGCGCGCCGGATGTCCTCCATCCAGGCCAGGAAGCCGGCGTCGGCCTCCAGCGCATCGGGAAGCTCGGCACCGGTCTTGCCCAGCGCGGCCGCGTCGATGAAGACGCAGGGATTGGCGGCATCGATGCAGGATGCCGCCACGGGGCCCAGGCCCGGGATCTCCAGCATGTCGCGCGCCTGGCCGGTCGGCAGCAGCCGGCCGGTCTTGGCGCCGCCCGGCTCGATGAATTCCAGCCGGATCGGCGCCGCCGTGCCGGCGACTCCGTCCAGCGCCAGATCGCCGCTGTCGGCCAGCGCGCCGCCGGCGACGGCAAAGCGCGACACGATGATCTTGCGCGTGTTGGTGTTGTGGATGCGCACGACCGCGTCGCCGTCGCGCGGCGCCGCAGCGAGGTCTTCCTCGATGGCGAAGGGTCCCACTGCCGAAGACATGTTGCCGCAATTGCCGCTGTAGTCGACGCTGGCGTCGCGGATCGAGACCTGCGCAAAGGTGTAGTCGACATCGGCATCGGCGCGGCTGGGTGGGCCGATCACGCAGACCTTCGACAGCGAGGACAGGCCGCCACCCATGCCGTCGAGCTGACGCCCGTTGGGGTCGGGCGAGCCCATGGCCGCCAGGAAGATCGCGTCCCATGCCGCGCGGTCGGCCGGCAGGTCCTGCTGGCGGAACATGATGGCCTTGGACGTTCCGCCCCGCATGAAGGCGGCACGAATGCGTGTCTGAGCCATGCCCGATCCTCGTTGTTGGCCCACAGCGTCGTCACGAGCGTAGCGAGGGATCCCCCGCGAGAGGAGCCTCAATTCCCCGGGATCCCTCGCTGCCGGGGATGACAGGCATGCCTCAGGCGTCGATCACGGCGACCAGCTGGCCTTCCGATACCGCCTCCGCTTCGGCAACGCGGATCTCGCTGACGACGCCGGTGCACGGCGCCAGGACCGGGATCTCCATCTTCATCGACTCCAGAATCAGGATCGTGTCGTCGGCACTGACGCGATCGCCGACCTGGGCCTCGATCTTCCACACCTTGCCGGAAATCTCCGACTTCACCGGTGTCTTGCTCATGCTCGTCCCGTCCCTCGGCGCGGCAAAGGTTTTCGATTGAACACAGGGCGCTTGCGGATATAATTAATGGTCAACCAACAAGTAATCAAGGCCATGCCAAAACCCTTGCCGCGGCTGGCGCGGCGCTCGCAGGAAGATCGCCGCGCCGAGTCCGACCGCAAGA
>DATEIF010000796.1:0-4278 GCA_035279205.1 Vineibacter sp. | reverse complement strand
ACCCGGTAGCTTTTTTGCATCCTTGCCCCCTGGAAATTGCCCCTGCGATCCGTCGCCCCCGCGGACGACACGGCCTTGACACTGGCCTATCGATCCCAGACTATCAATAGGAGAAACGCTGTTGCGATTATAGGAACAATGGCGACCAATCAGTCGCTCGAACGGGGCATTGCAATCCTCGATCTCCTGGACGGCCATCCCTCGCAGATCGGCATCCGCGAGATGGCGCGGACATTGGCGTTGAGCCCGGCAATCGTTCAGCGCCTGGCCAACACGCTGGTGCGCGCCGGATACCTGGAGCAGGTGCTGGAGACGCGGCGCTACCGCCTGGGCTATCGCGCGCTGTTGCTGGGGTCTGCGCTGCGCCACGACGATCGCATGCTGATGACTGCCAGCGACGAGCTGAACCGGTTGGCCGACGAGCATCGCCTGAACGGCTATCTGGGCGTCCTGCGCGACAACAACGTCATCTACCTGCACTGCGCGCAGAGCAGCGGTCCGATTGCGGTGCGCATGATGCCGGGCACGCGTGCCAATCCGCACAGCACTGCGATGGGCAAGGTCCTGCTGGCCGAGCTGCCGGCGGCGGATGTGGCGTTGATCGTGGGCCCGCCGCCTTATCCGCAATTCACGCCGAACACCATCACCGATCCGGCGGCGCTGGCGGATGAGCTGGCCACGATCCGTCGCCAGGGTTTCGCGTTCGCGCGTCTGGAGAATCTGCCCGGTGTGATCTCCATCGGGGCGGTGATCCGCGATGCGTCGGCCAAGGCGGTCGCGTCGATGAGCGTGGCATTTCTCAGCAGCGAGCATGGCGAAGCGGATTGGCCGCGCATCACGCAGATGGTCCTCGACGCCGCGCACCGCTGCTCCGTGTCGCTGGGCCATGCCGGCGCCCTGCGCCGCGTTGAGGAGGCGAAGCACGATGTCGCCTGAGACGATGTGTCGATGGAGCAGGCCCTCCGTCGACACGGATTTTGCATAGGCCGCAGCATCATGGCAGTCGACCCGGTCTACCTCGTCCAGCTGACGCTGAACGGCATCACGCTAGGGCTCCTCTACGCTCTGATCGCCGTCGGGCTGGCGCTGATCTTCGGCGTCATGCAGATCATCAACTTCGCCCACGGCGAGCTCCTGATGGTCGGCGCCTTCGCGATGTCCTTCGCCTTGCCGGCGATGGGCTCGCTGTACTGGCCGGCCATGGCCGCCGCCGTGGTCGCCACCATGATCTGCGGGCTGGTCATCTACGAGACCCTGCTGGTGCGCCTGCGGCCTGATGAGTTCGAGCGCTCGATCCTGATCACCCTGGGGCTGTCGATCATCGTGCTGCACGTGGTGCAGTACCTGTTCACCGCCAATCCGCGCATGGTCGACACGCAGTACGGTTTCGACGGCGTGCTGATCGGCACGATCCGCATCACCTGGACCCGCATCATCGGCGCCGCCGTAGCCATCGGTGCCTTTGCGCTGCTGTTCGTGCTGCTGAAGCACACGCAGTTCGGTCGCGCCATGCGCGCCATCGCGCAGAACCGCGAGGCGGCGCTGATGGTCGGCATCCGGCCGCGTGTCGTGGCGCGCAACGCCGTCGTGCTGGCCACCGGGCTGTGCGGGCTTGCCGGCGCCGCGCTGGCGCCCATCCAGCTGGTCACGCCAGGCATGGGCCAGTTCCTGATCTTCAAGGCCTTCGCGCTGGTCATCATCGGCGGCCTGGGCAACATCCCCGGTGCGATCGTATCGGCCATCGGCCTGGGGCTGATCGAAAGCTGGATCGGCGGCTTCTTCGAGATCGTCTGGCAGGAGGCGGCGGTTTTCATCCTGATGGTCGTGGTCATGTTCCTGAAGCCGGACGGGCTTTTCACACGCGGCGGGATGCGGGTCGGATGAAAGCGGTCGCGATTGTCATCGCAGCACTGGCCTTCGGCGTGCTGCCATACCTGACGAGCTCGAACTACATTCTCGGCGTTGCCGTGTCGGCGGCCATCTATACGGTCGCCGCGGCGGCCCTGAACCTGATCTACGGCTACACAGGGCTTCTCTCGTTCGCCCAGCTGGGCTTCTGGGGCATCGGCGGCTATGCCACGGCACTGACCGTCGTGACCTTCGGCGGCACGTTCTGGCTCGGCCTGCTGTGGGCGGGCCTGCTCAACGCGGCATTGGCGCTCGTTGTCGGTTACCCGACGCTGCGCGTGGGTCGGCATGCTTTCGTGATCGTGACCCTGACGTTTGCGCTGCTGGTGACCTTGGTCGCGCGCGATTGGGTTGATCTGACGCGCGGGCCGCTGGGGATTCCCGGCCTGCCGGCGCCCAGCCTGTTTGGCGTCGAGTTCAAGACCACGACGCACTTCTACTGGATCGCCTGGGCCTACGCCTTGCTGGCGCTCGGTTTTCTCTATGCATTGGGCACCTCGCGCATTGGCCGCACGCTGGTGGCGATCAAGCAGAACGAGCCGCTGGTGCGTGCCCAGGGCATTGCGCCGATGCCCTACAAGCTCGCCGCCTTCGCCATCAGTGCCGCCATCACCGGCATCGCCGGCGGCATCTTCGCCTTCCACCTCAAGGTGATCGATCCGCTGTTCCTCGACTTCTACTACATGCAGACGTTCCTCATCATGGTGATCATCGGTGGCGCCGGCAGCTTCTGGGGTGTCGTCGTCGCCGGCATCGCCTTGTCGGCGCTGCCCGAGGTGCTGCGCTTCTCATCAGACTTTCGCATGATCATCTATGGCGTCGTTCTGCTGGTGATCATGCTGGTGATGCCCGGCGGCTTGGCCGGATGGATCCACCAGCGCCGCGTGGCGCGCATGCGGGCGGCGCTGCGATGACGGCGCTGCTTGAGGTCCGCGAGCTGCGCAAATCGTTCGCCGGCGTGCATGCCGTCGACGGCGTTTCGTTCACCGTCGAGCAGGGCAGCATCACGGGGCTGATCGGCCCCAACGGTTCGGGCAAGAGCACGACCATCGACTGCATCGCCGGCTTTCAGAAGGCCGACGGTGGCCGCGTCATTCTCGCCGGCACCGACATCGCCGGTCGCTCCGCGCATCAGATCGCGCGGGCCGGCCTGATGCGCACGTTCCAGACCGTGCGGGTCTACGAAAACCTGCCGCTGCGCGACAACCTGACGATCGCTGCGCAGCAGTTCGATGACGCCTCCTGGTCCGACGAGCTGTTCCGCACGCGTCGCTATCGCCGCGCTGCCGCGGCCGCCGAGGCCCGCGCGCGGGAGCTGATCGAGCTGGTCGGTCTGGCGCGGTACTACGACGCCGAGGCCGGCATCCTTTCCTACGGGCAGAAGAAGCTGCTGGCGCTGGCGGCGGCATTGATGCCGCGGCCGCGCATCGTAGTTCTTGACGAGCCGGTGGCCGGCGTCAACCCGACCCGAATCCGCGACGTCGAGGACGTGCTGCGCAAGCTCAACGCCAGTGGCGAGACGTTCCTGATCGTTGAGCACAATGTCGAATTCATCACCAACCTCTGCCACCACGTGATCGTGCTGGACCAAGGCCGCAAGCTCGCCGAGGGAACGGCGGCGGCAATCCATACCGATCCACGCGTGCTGGAAGCCTATCTCGGCATGACGCCTGAAATGGCCGAGGCGGAAATGCGGGGTGCCGCATGACGACACCGGCGCTGGACCTGGTCGATGTCACGGCGGGCTATGGCGACAACCCCATCGTGCGCGACTTCTCGGCCCGGCTCGCGGCCGGCACCATCACGACTCTTATCGGCGGCAACGGCGCCGGCAAGTCGACCCTGCTGCGTGCGATCTACGGCACCAACCGCTTCTTCTCCGGCAAGATCGTGTTCAAGGACGAGGCGATCGAGCGCCTGCCGCCCTGGCAACGGTTGCGGCGTGGCGTCGGCTTCGTGCCCCAGGGACGCTGCAATTTCCCTGCGATGTCGGTGGCCGAGAACGTCAAGATGGGCTGCTACACCTTGCCTGCGGCCCGGCACACCGCGGCGATCGATCGCGTGACCACGCTCTTTCCCATGCTGCGCACCAAGTGGCGTACCGAAGCGGGCAACCTCTCGGGCGGCGAACAGCAGATCCTCGAGATGGCGATGGTGCTGCTGCTCGAGCCGTCCCTGTTGCTGCTCGATGAGCCGTCGCTGGGCCTGTCGCCCAAGATGCAGGCCGATGTCTTCACGACGGTGCAGACGATCGCTCGGACCGGCGTCACGGTGCTGGTCGTTGAGCAGAACGTGCGCGGCGCGCTTCTGATCTCCGACCGCGCCCTGGTGATGGAGCAGGGACGGAAATTCATGGAGGGGCCGGCAGCC
>DATEIF010000795.1:0-3988 GCA_035279205.1 Vineibacter sp. | reverse complement strand
CTCATGAACGTTGCCGTCATTGGCAAAAGGAATGGTAAAGCAGAGATAGTCGGTGGCGCCCGCCGCACGCGCCTCCTCCAGAATGGCATAGGTTGCCGTCCCTTCGCGGCGGTCCAGGCGGTAGCGCGTCATCGGCGTGATGACGCCGTTCATCGCATTGCCGTCCGCCGACGGTCGCGACTGAGCGGCGATGACGGCGTCATATATCGGGCTGAGGCTGGCCACGCGCTCGAAGGCGCCATGCTGGTATTCCTGGCGCAGGCGCTTGCCGTCGCGTGTCCAGGTCAACCCGACGCCCGCGACCTGCGGGTGCAGGGCCGACGTGACCAGAAAAGCGTGCCATATCGGCACGCCCATATCGACCAGGCTATCGACGAAATGGCCCGCAACGCGCGGGACCGGCGTTGCCAGCAAGGCTTGGTGAAGCAGCCAACGCTGCAACGCGGCTGCCTTTGAACTGGACTCGCTCGACACGCGTACCGCCACGGCTCCCGGCATTGTTCCAGCCCGCAGCTTACCAGACCGCATGCGCCGCGGCAGCGCCGCCTTTCAGCACGCCGTTGCAGGCTGGCTCGATGCCCGTCCTGACAGATGGGGACGCTCACCTTCCGCCTCAAGGGGAAGGCGGATCCCTTCTCGCCGCTCGCAGGGAGATCTCAGCTTCCCGCCCGCGTCCGCAGGTCAGCCGCGATCTGCGCCAGGGTCGCGCGGTCGATCGCACTGCTGGACAGGCCGAAATCGGTGACGAGATCACCGTAGCGGGCCCAGATCTGCGGCGCGATATCCTTCACCTCTCCGACGACGGCGAATGTGCTCAGCATGTCGTCGGTGACCAGGTTCCCCAACTCCGACCAGCGTCCGGCCTTGGTCATGGCTTGCAGCTCGGGCTGCAATTCACCCCAGCCATGAGCATCGAGGACCGGCCGATAGGCCGGTGTCGAGGCATAGAAGGCGATGCGATCGGCCATCGCCTTGCGCGAACGGGCAAAGGTCTCCGCCGTGGTTCCGGTGACGATCATCGGGTCATAAAGCAGCTGGCAGGCATCCGCCGGACGGTTGGCGCTCTCGAGGCCGGCTTTCAGATGCGGCAAGGTGTGGCGTCGCAAATACGTCTCGGTCGTGAAGGGATGAACGAACAACCGGTCGGCAACAGCCCCCGCCGTCTCGGTCATCAACGGCCCTACGGCGGCAATGCCGATCGCGGGCTTCCCATGTGTGATGTCCGACGGCGTGAAGGCCGGCGTCATCAGGGTGTGGGTATAGAACTGGCCCTCGAAGTGCAGCGGCGCACCGTCGTACCAGGTGGCGAAAATCGCGCGGATCGCCTGCACCAGCTCCCGCATGCGCGCCGCCGGGTGCGACCACGGCATGCTGAAGCGCCGCGTGATGTGGGGCTTGATCTGCGAGCCCAGCCCGAGCGTGAAACGACCGCCGGAGAATGCGTTGAGATCGTGCGCGACGTTTGCCAACGTCATGGGCGAACGGGCAAAGGCGATCGCCACATCCGTCATCAGGTGCAGCCGCGTGGTGTTGGCGGCAGCCAACACCAGCGGAAAGAACGGGTCATGTGACGTTTCGTGGCTCACCGCGCCGTCAAAACCCAGTGCCTCGATCTCCCGCGCTTCCTGCGCTGCCTTGGCGAGGTCGCCCGTCATGTGCGCGAAGATGCGTATTGGCATGAAGCCCCCCTATCTCGTCATCCCAAGCGTAGCGAGGGATCTGCCGCCGGTGGAGCCATAAGGCTCGTTTCTTCCGCCCTTCGAACATGTCTGCCACGCGAAAAGCACCCGGCCGCACCGGCTTGCCGGCACCCTTCGCGCGTGCCTATCGTTGTCGTGCAAGCAAATGGAGTCCGTACGGGAGGGCGCCATGAAATTCGGGATCTTCTACGAAATCTCCGTGCCGCGCCCCTGGACGCGCGAACGTGAACGCGAAGTCTACATGAACTGCCTGGAGCAGGTGAAACTGGCCGACGAGCTGGGCTTCGAGCAGGTGTGGGCGGTCGAGCACCATTTCCTTGAGGAATATTCGCACTGCTCCGCACCGGAGCTGTTCCTGACCGCCTGCGCCATGGTGACCAAGAACATCCGGGTCGGCCACGGCATCGTGGTGTGCGTGCCGCAGTTCAATCACCCCATCAAGATCGCCGAGCGCACCGCGACCTTGGACATCCTGTCGGGCGGACGGCTGGAGGTCGGCACCGGGCGTTCGGCGACCTGGACCGAGCTCGGCGGCTTCCGCGCCAATCCCGACGACACCAAGAAGTCGTGGGACGAGTTCGTGCGCTGCCTGCCCAAGATGTGGATGCAGGAGTCGTTCTCGTATCAGGGCGAGTTCTGGTCGATGCCGGAACGCACCATCCTGCCCAAGGTCTATCAGCGGCCGCACCCGCCGATGTGGGTTGCCGTCACCAGCCCGGGCACCGAGCTCGATGCCGCCGACCGCGGCCTGGGCAGCCTGGGGCTCACCTTCGCCGGCTTCGCCGAGCAGGAGAAGAAGATCCGCGAGTATCGCCGGCGCATCCAGCTGTGCGAACCGGTCGGCGCCTTCGTCAACGAGCAGGTGGGGACCACCAACTTCCTGTTCTGTCACGAGGACAACGACAAGGGCATGGCCATGGGAAAGCGGCTTGGTGATACCTTCAACTATCTCGCCGCGCAGCTGATCTCCACACGCGAGGTCTTCGCCTCGCGCTCCTACCAGTCGCTGGGCCTGCTGCCGCAGCTGCGCCGCGCCGCGACCGGACCCGACGCCACGTCGGAGCAGGCCGAGGGCCTGTGCTTCGGTGATCCCAAGCGGATCATCAACGCCATCAAGCGCTGGGAGTCGATCGGCGTTGATCGCATCAATTTCCTGCTCAACGCCAACGAGGTGGTGCCGCAGGACCAGGTGCTGGCGAGCCTCCGCCTGTTCGCCAAGGAAGTGATGCCGGCTTTCGCCACGTCTGGTGCGAAGCCGACGCTGGCACCGGCGGCCGCGGGAGGCGCGTGATGCCACTCTTCGGACACCTCGACCTCGGCACCATCGCCCAGCGCCTGCCGACCCTGCCGGACCTCGACACCCACGCCTGGGCGTTGCCAGGCGCCGAAACCATGCAGCTGCTGCTCGAGACGTCGCGCACGGCGGCCGACGCGCTGCTGCCCAAGGCGATGCACCCGGCCGTGCCATCCTATCTGGCGTTCACCGTGACGCGCTGCCCGGAAAGCCCGGTCGGGCCCTTCACTCTGGCGACGGTACGGCTGGGCAGCCGCGCCGGCGCGCATCCGCGCGGCCTGGTGCTGGGCGCCTACGCCAGCACGCCTGATGCCGCCGACGGCCTGCGCCGCGGCTGGGGCATTCCCGCCAGCGCCGCCAAGGTCAGCCTGACACGCCGGCATGACCGCTTGATGGGCGTCGTCGAGAAGGATGGCACCACGGTGCTGGACTGCGCCCTGGTCAATCCCGAGGCGATCTCCGGGTCCGACGTGCAGCTCATCAACTGGGTAACCATGGCCAACGCGCCACTGGATGGCACCACGGCGCCGCTGCTGATCCAGGTCGACCCCAAGTACACCTTCCACAAGGCCGAGCGTGGCCGGGCGGAGGTGCGCACCTTCGACGCCGCGGCATGGTATGCCGGAGATCTGCGGCCCGGCGATCCCATCGTCGCCACGGTCGCCTCGGTCGATACGGACCTGCCGCGCATCCGCTTCGTGATGGACCCGCTGAAGCCGGTGTACCAGGGCACGCGCCGGATCCGGGAGTCGCGCGCGGACGAGTGAGCTGGCCTTCGCTGCCCAATCGAGAATGTCACGGTGCCGGCAACGAATGAAGCCATGAAGATCGGTGTCATCTCGGACACCCATGGTCTTCTGCGCCCTGAGGCGATCGAGCGACTCACGGGAGTCCATCACATAATCCACGCGGGCGATATTGGTAGCCCCGAGGTGATCGCGGAGCTTCGCAAGCTGGCGCCGACAACGGCGATACGAGACAATGTCGATCACGG